>JAMPYH010000002.1 GCA_023700785.1 Candidatus Zixiibacteriota bacterium | reverse complement strand
GGGACCGATACGCTTACAAAGGCGGCCTATATACATGCGCTCCCTCCCAAGCCGGTGGCATCGTTTACCGGGACGCCAACGTCCGGAGAAGCGCCGCTCTCGGTTGATTTCACCAGTACTTCGACCGGAAGCATAACATTCTACGAGTGGGATTTTGGGGACGGCGACAGCTCCGGCCTTCAAAATCCAACGCACATATATTCTGTTCCGGGTGTTTACGACGTTCGCCTGAAAGTAACTGGACTCGGCGGCGCCGATTCATCAACCGTGCCTGATTATATTACTGTCAATATTCCTCGTCCGGTGGCGCAGTTCACGCTGAACCCCGACTCCGGCCTTGCTCCTCTTGATGTCCAATTCACGAACACGTCCACCGGGACAATCACCAGCTACGCGTGGGATTTCGGCGACGGTGCGACGACCTTGCAGGAAAACCCATTCCATTCATACGAACAACCGGGGATATATGATGTCAGGCTGATTGTCAGCGGGCCGGGCGGAACCGATACCTCCTTCTGCGTTGCCTGCGTCACTGTTATCGCGCCACCGCCAGTGGCGGCTTTTGACGCCGCACCGACGTCGGGAGTGGCGCCACTCAACGTGCAGTTCAACAATCTCTCGACCGGCACGATCACAACGTATGAGTGGGATTTCGGCGACGGCGACAGCGCGTCCGTTCGCAATCCAGGTCACACGTATATGACGCCGGGACTGTACACAGTCACTCTTCGCGAGATCGGACCGGGCGGGGAAGATACGCTTCAGAGAGTTGATTATATATCGGTGGCGATCCCGCCGCCTACCGCGGACTTCTCGGGTGCGCCGCAATCGGGGACTGTTCCTCTGGCAGTGACGTTCACCAATAACTCAAGCGGCGCTATTACCGGTTACCAATGGGATTTTGGGGATGGCGGCGGTTCAATCCTCGAGAACCCAGCCTATGTTTACCAGGATACCGGCCTCTTTTCCGTCACGTTGATAGTAACTGGACCGGGCGGCGCGGACACTCTGACCAGAGTTGATTACATCACCGCTCTCGTCCCGCCGCCTGTGGCGGAGTTCACCGCGGATATAACCGGCGGGGCAGCTCCGCTGGATGTTCAATTTACTGACCTGTCCACTGGGGATATCACAACATATGAGTGGGATTTCGGCGACAGCACTACTTCGGCAGACCAGTCGCCGCTCCATTCGTACAGCTCGCCAGGCGTTTACACGGTGAAACTGACTGTTACTGGATCGGGGGGAACTCACTCGATCACGAAAGTCGATTATATCTCAGTCGCAAGCCCCGGACCATAGCCGGGTAAAAAAAGAAAGGGCTGCTCACGGCAGCCCTTCTCTCATTGAATCCGGACTCACCTTACTTCGTGATCCAGAAATCGCGAGGGAAGAGACGGTGGAGTTCGGTCTCCGGCCCTTCGGTGGCCTTGAGATACTTCTCATACGATTCGAATTGCGACTCGGGCCCGACAATAAAGTAGCGGGCGTCCGCTTTCTCCACAGACTCTTTCGCGCTCGGACCGTAGCCGGGAAGCAACAGCCCGTACACGGTTTCCATCCTGGTATTCACCTGTTGAGCAAAGTGGTCCCCCTGACGAAGCGCGAGCATTTTCTTGCGGAATCGAGATACGACTTCAGGCGTCACACCGTCGGCAATATCCGCGGCCATTGACTCGCCGCGCGCTTCATAGCCCGCTCCGGATCGGCTGTAGGCGAAAGCCTGGGCGAGAGCATACTCCGCCAACGACGGATCGTCGGGGGCATTCTTCAATTCGTTCACCACAAACTGCATGGTTTGCGACAGATCAGGACAGCGCTCGGCATAATAAACCATACGTCCGGTTGTCTCATTGCTGCGCAGGCCGTTCGAGTACGCCAATCCGGCGCCCCACGTTTTCATAAACATTGAGTGGGCGCCGCCGCCGCCGTAGAGACGTGCCGCCAAAAAGTTGAGCAAAGCGTCGTCGGTTGAGTCAGTCAGGTTGGCGCAGGCTGCCGTGTTGTAGAAGACTCCAGCCCGCGTGTTTTCGAAGACCAGCCCGGCATACTCGGGGCGCGACACACCTGGAGTGCGTTCTTCAAGTCGGGAGAAAACTACCGGTTTTGACGCGTGTTTCGGCCGGTGGGTCGGCTTCGCGTCAAGGCGCTTGGCGATCCTGTCGATACCCGCGCCAAACAAGCGCTGCGCCTGTCGATTGCCGGTCACAAATGCCCTGACATTATCCTGGTGGTAGAGCGCGGTGATAGCCGCCCGAATATGGCCCAGCGCGATTGTGGCGGGGAGCTGGTAATCTTCGGCCATTTGATCACACAGATAGCCGAGGTCTGACGAAAGAGTAGCATCTGGGATCTCGGCCAGGATCAACTTGAGGTCGGAGGCCGCCTCTTTAAGCGCGAGCTTGCTATCGGGACTCAACAGTGAAGCGCGCATCACGATTGGATCGTTTGGAGGGATATGTTCGCCAGTCGTGGCTTTAACTAACGCATCAAGTACGACGTCTAACTCGTGACGTGAAAGACTATTACCGACAGCGGCCAGTTCCCTTAAGAACTCGACAAACTCCCTGGATTCGGCTGGAGTGGCGCCGTCCCGAAGTTGCCATTTTAGCCTCAACATAGCGTGCGATTGGGTCAGGAAGCAGTCCGAGTAAAGGAATACCGGGTTGTCCTGCTGCCAGTAGCCGTTGACCGGCGAATCGATCCACCCCTCTACCGAACCCCGCATGCGATTGCGCGAGCGAGCGTAAGATTGATCGACAGCGTCGCGCAGCCTGGCCAAATTCTCAGGACGCAGATCTGTGGAAAAGAGCATGGTCTCCAGCCACTCAACAGCCTTGGCGGTCTCCGCCGAGTCGGACCCAGAGGATCGAGCGACCAGCTCCGCTCGTTTGGTGCGCGGATTTACCGAAAAGCTGAAATTGAGATTAAGTATCTCCTGCCGCTGAGCCTCGCGAACTTCAGCATAGGTGATCGCCCGCCCGTCGCGAACGATTCCGACGTCCGATAGAAGGGTGGGCAGGGCGGGAATATACATCAGGAGAGAATCAGGCAAAGCGTCGAGACGAAACGCCATACCGCCGCTCGCGCCCGACATATTGTCAAAGGTCGAACTGACCAGTTTGCCTCCTCCCAAGATACTCGACTCCGAGTACGCTAAATGATCATCAAGCGTGAGCGGGGGAGTGTCGGTGAATGGCGGCATCGGAATTGACTTCGCTTCCTGATCAATGATCGCCGTCTGCCGGTCATAGTCCTTCTTGAACAGCGCGATCGCTTCAACATCGGTGGCGACGCCGTACTCTCTCTTGAGCTCTCCCACGTAGGCGGCGATGCGGTCCTTTCGCGCCTGCTCCGACTTGTCGATCAACGCAGGGTCTCCGACGCCGGCCACAGCATACGGCGCGTGGGCGGTCAGTCCCCATTTGGCGAGATACTCCGACCAGACGTTTCCCGGCAGGTTCAAGAGCGAGTCAACAAATCTGAACTCATCTTCAAAGACCAGGGAGCGCTCAAACTCAGTTTGCCGAGACGACCGAACTGTCTGATTCATCCATTGCGAACCGGTTCCCCGGAACCCAAATCGTGGCGGAGTGTTGAGGAAGACCCGGAGATTTCGCTTTCGCTCCTCCATCCTCCCTTTGGCGGTTTGGTTGAACTCCTTCAATTCCTTCGACTCGGGACCAAACGCCGCTACTGTCTGCAGCTCGTTTAGGATAAATGTCCGCAGGGAATCGACCCCTCGTTCGTCCAGCAGATCTCGCCGGACATTTTCGAGCGCGAGATATGCCGGATATCCCAGGTCAGACGATACCCATCCGGTCAGACCGGTGGAGCCGCAGTCAAACTTGCGGGACTTGGAATCGATGAGGCTCTTATGGAGAATGGACGTTTGGTCGGACGCGAAGTTGGCCATCAGCAGTTCCATCAGGTACTGCTCACCAGGCGCGAGCGTGTGACTGGCCGGCCAGGCAAAGACCAAATGGCCCGGCTCGTCCGCTTTTTGCGAAGGATAGGGAGCCAGACGAATTGTCCCCGGAGCGGCCGGTCTCGCCGCCGGCAGGCGGTCATTCAGGGTGACCGGATCGTCTGAAACGGTTGCCGATGGATCCACCTGCGACAGAATCAGAGTGAGTCGAGTGAGCGCGTCGTTGATCGAGATATCCGGCGGAAGCGACATGATCGCCCCCATATTATTGATACGATATGAACTTTTGTGGAAAGTCCGGAGATCCTCGGGAGTCATGGTCCGGATCGCGTCCGGGAATCCTCCCGATGAATAGGACATTGGATGATCGGTGCCGTACACCAGTCGGTCGATCTCGAAATACATCGGCCCCCATGGACTTTCGAACGATGAGATCATCTCGTTATAGACCGTCCCCTTTTCCTCCAGTTGAAGAGAAGAATCTGCCTGGTCGATACGGATCCCCATGTTGCATACTTCGCGACGGATCTCTTCGTCGGAAAAGTTCGGATTGACCATCGCGTTCAGTTGTTCTTTCAGCACAGTAAAGAACATATCCGCGCCGGCGTCGGTATGTGAATGATAGCAGGTCTGGAGCTGCATGGTGAACGCGGAACTCGATGACAGCGACATATCTTCCAACGACGCCACATACCGCCCAACGGTCCCCTTGCCCAGCAACAGATGTTCGCAAGTGTGCGGTTCCCCCTGATCCGATGGCGGCAGTGAATTCACCCAGACGAAGACCTGCGGCAAAGACTGGATCGATACCAGGTCGAGCACAAAGCCGCTCGGGATATGCCGGAACCGCGCGCCGATGCGCTGATCTTCGGCATTGGTATAGACCGCCTCACATCGGAATTGAGCGATAGTCTGCTCGGGCATCAGGTTGGCATACGATTCGTCGGCTGCCATAGCCGGCAGAGCCATTACCAACGACAGCGCGAGGGAAAGAAAGATCATCTTCATGTCAATTGTTCCTGTGGATTGCGGGTGTGGGACAGGTAGGTCACGAGTAAGAATACGACCGTACCAGCGGGATGTTCAAGTTCTTTTTCGAAGCGGCCGCCTACACTCAAGAGACTTCGGAGACTGCCATCATCGCGGCAAAGTGGGGGTCAACCCGAACTTCCTTTTCAGTCGGTCCGGCTGGCGCGGCGTATGCCCGCTCCAGCAGAACACGGGCACCGGCATAGTCGCCGCACAAAGCTCGCGTGCGCGCGAGGTTGTGCATTACTTCGCCGTCTATCCGGACATCCTGTTCCACCAGATCAACGATCTCTGTGGCGGCGGGAATGTCTCCGGTTGCCGCGTAAGTCAACGCGCGAAATGCCTGAATATGATGGTTGGGGCTCTCCGCAGATTCCTGCTGCCGTCCATCCTGTTGCGACTGGGCGAACTGCTTGGCGGCCTCGGCTTGATTTCCCTGGATCAATTCAAGATAGCCGAGATAATAGCGCGCGACAAACAGGAGGTGGTTGGCCGCGATCGACTCATTAAAATAGAAGCGCGCTTTGTCGTAGTTGCGCTGAACCAGGTAGATATAACCCGCGTCGATCGACGAGTTCGGGTCGCCTTTATAGCGTACCGCGAAGAGGAAGTTCTCCAAGGCAAGATCGAGGACACCGAGTTTCAAGTAAACCACGCCGAGCAGATGGTACGCTCGACCGTAATCCGGGCCGAGTTCGATCGCCCGCTGGAGCGTGGCCATGGCGACAGTGTATTTGCGCTGGTCAAGATTCAGCATACCGAGCAGGAGTAGTGTTTCGAGATCGGTTGGCGCCAATTCAAGCGACTTCTTGGCCCAGGTGACGGCGTCGTCGAGAATACCCTGTCCGGCCTTGAGCCACGCCATCGTCCGATACCCGATGGCGAATTTCGGATTATGCTCGATCGCGGCCCTGAAGGAGTCTTCGGCGCTGGCCAGATCGCCGGTAAACATATAGACCCGACCCAACGATCGGTGTGCTTCCGGCAAGGTCGGCGCGATCGCTATCGCGTGCTTGGCCTGTGTGCGCGCCGCTTCGATACGTGCGTGCGATCGGTCATAATAGGCCATGTACTGGAAGCAATAGACATCGGCGAGACCGGCAAAGGCCACCGCCAGCCTGGGGTCGATCTCCAGCGCCTTTTTGTACATATTCTCCGCGAACGCGAGATCCTCCGGGCGATTGGTGGCATAATACGCCTTGCCTTTAAGATAGTAATCGTACGCGGAGATATCGGTCTTGAGATAATCCTCAACCTCGATCGATGAGAAGCCGGTCTCCTTCGCCAGTGATTCAGCGACATCCTTGGCCGCCTTCGAGAGGAGTTCGAAAAGCGCGGTCGCCTGTTCCTCGTACTTGTGCGAAGCGACGATCCGATCGCCGGCATCGCCATAGACGGTCAGATTCAGTTTGACCTGCTCCTGCCAAAACAATAGCGAGCCGACCAGCAGATAGTCCGAATGGAGTTTTTGGAACATCTCCTTGACGTTACGCTGAAGCGAAGTGGACGGTTCGGCGGACACGACCAGATCGGTTCGACGGGACAGCTCATTGATCACGTCATCGGTAAAGCCCTCGCAGAAATAATCCAGCTTAGGGTCACCGGAGAGATTTTTGATATCAACCACGGTCACGGATTTCTTTGGTTTAACCGGAGGCTCGGATGAATACGATGGACCGGCTCCCTTGATCGCGGCAAACGCGTCAAGGACGGCAGCCATGCTGGCTTGTCTGTCCTCGGGCCGTTTTGCCAACGCTTTCAGGATCACCTGCTCAAGCCAGTCGGGAATCGAATCATCGATGGCCTTCGGAGAGGCAGGATCCTCGTGCAGAATGGAGTAGATTATGGCCGCGGGATAGGGGCCGTCGAACGGCCGGATGCCGGTGAACAGCTCGTACAGGACAATGCCGTAAGCAAAGATATCCGAGGAGCCGGTCAAGGGCTCCGACGCGACCTGCTCGGGGGAGAGGTAATGCAGGGTCCCCTCGATATTTCCCTGGGCGTCGACCGCGTTTGACGTGACAACCTTGGCCAGGCCGAAGTCGAGAATTCTGACCTCGTTATCTTTGGTGAGCTTGATGTTTTCCGGCTTCAGATCGCGGTGGACCAGGTTCTCAGCATGGGCGGACTGGAGTCCCATGGCGATCTGCTCGGCAATGTTTACCTTTTGCCGGAAATCGAGTTCAGCGGCAGCGTCCCGGAGAGTGGGCCCCGGAATGAACTCCAGCGCGATGTACGGCTGGTTGTCTGTGGTCCCGTGTTCCCAAACCTTGACAACAAACGGGGAGTTGATCTTGGCCGCCCGCTTGGCTTCGTCCGCCAGGCGAGTCCTGAAGTCGGTGTCCTGGGCAAGCTCCTGCCGGATCAGCTTAAGCGCGACCGTCCGGTCGAGACGGTTGTCCATCGCTTCATAGACAATACCCATCCCACCCTCGCCGAGAACGGAGAGGATTTGATACGGCCCGAAAGTGCTGCCCGCCTGCAACATAATAGTAGTTCTTAGGGTGTCTGTCTTTTTGGGGAGACCTGTCTCCTTCCCTAATATAGGTCGGCGGACCCGACTACCGCAACAACAAGGAAAAACCCTGCCGTCTGGACGACGGCAGGGCTAAATATCGGTAAAACGGGCGAACGTCGCCGGCTACGGACAGAGGGGGAGACTGACCTGGCTGGGTCCACCCAACAAATAGGCGATCAGCAATGAGAGATCGATAAGATCCGGCCTATGCGTGGGAGGCAACCCTGCGGCCTCGGGGCACGGTATGGTCACTTCGCTGGGACCATTAACCAGGTAAGCGATCATAATGCTGAGGTCGGACAAATCGACACCACCTTTGGAGTCGAGGTTTCCGATATTCCCCTCACAACAGGTGCCGACAATGTACAGCGCGAAGGTCCGCGACCACTCCGAGTAATTTGCGCCGTCATGTCCTCGTACGCGCCAGTAAAAAATAGAATCCTTCCCCAGCGGCGAGGGAACAGTAAACTCCGGAGAAGTCAGCTCGAAGTCGTCATAGATCGGCGACCTGAAGTCGTGGAAACGATCCAACTGGAATTGGTAGGACGTCGGCGAACTTCCGAGCCCCTGCAGGAGCGCCCACTCTATCTGCGGGAGGGTCTTTTTGACCGCGACGCCATTCGGCGGCCAGATGGAGGAGATCGGCTCGACGGTGTAATAGAACACTATGCTGTCATGTGTATTCGGGTCAGCCCGCAAAGTTCCCGATACTCCGCCGGTGTAGTCGGTAAAGAGCTTTATCTGCTGGGTACCGTCAATGCGGATGTCATTGGTAAACGCGCCGATCTCAGAGCCGCCGGCGGCATCTTCTATGCCGGAGATCACGATGCGATACTCGCCGTATTGGAGGTTATAATCGAACAGGCGTTCATCCAGATCGCCGTCGAGATCGATATCCAACCGCCAGGCGGCAGAACCTGCCACTGTCTGCTGGTTGTGCGCGATAACAAAGCCATCCGGGTTGTATATCTTTATTTCGACATCACCCAGCGCGGTGGTGACCATTTCGTCGATCAGAACCGCGAAATCGGGAAGTCCGTTGAGGGCCAACACCACAGGGATATTCTCACCACCGGTGATGAAATCGGGGTTTCCGTCGCGATCAAAGTCTCCGCTGACCAGAGCCTGGTATGCTTCCTGTTGGTTCGCCAACGGAATGGTCGCGGCAAATACAAGCTGCCCTGATCCGTCGTTAAGGAAAACATCCAGTCCGGCAGTCGAAGCATTGACCACGGTGACGTCGAGGTCGGTGTCACGGTCAATATCGACCACCGCCAGATTGGCCGCCAATCCGGGGATCTCGATCGACTGCACACCCAGAACTCCACCATTACCGTCGCCGCGAACGATCGTCAAATTGCTGGTCGAGGCGAGGGCGTTTTGAGTAGCTGTCAGCACCGCTATGTCAGAATTGCCGTTATTGTCGAAGTCCGCGTTGCCCTCAAGGAACGCACCGTCAAATGATCCGGGGAGAGGCGTGGTACTGGAGACAGCGAATGCACCCGTACCGTCGTTTAGACGGAGTTCGAGATTTGATCCCAGGACTGTCACCAGATCATCAAACGCGTCATTATTCAAGGCAGCTCCCTCAACAGCCAATGCGCTAAAGGCTAGTTCTTCCGGAACCAACGGCTGGCCATCCGGCACGCCACGCAGCAAGAAGCTTGGGCCGATGACGAGATCCTGATAGGGGTTGTCGTCAAAATGCCCGCGTGTGATCGTTGATCCAAACGCGTTTGCTTCGCCCGGAGTTCGCAACGGCGACGATATGGCGGTCGAATCGACCGCAAAGTTCCGGTTATACTGATTGATCAAGCGGTACAGCACAGTCGGCGTGCTGACCGCGATATCGAGCAGAGAATCTGAATTGAGGTGCCCGATGATCACCGGCGCGTTGGAGACTTTGAGATAGCCTCGCGGCGTCTCAAATCCGCCGCCAGCCTGCCCAAAGGCGATGTACAAGCTCTCCGACTGATTTCCGGTGAACGCGATATCCGTCAGGTTGTCGAAATCAAGATCAGCCGATTGCACATACAGCATATCGGCAGTAAATTGTCCGCCATCCTCAAAGGGGAGTTCGCAGACATTGCCAGTGCCGTCGTTGTCGGCGTCACCCTGATCCGGATTGTATTCTGTCGGGCAGTTATCGCAATTGTCGCCGACGCCGTCGCCGTCACCATCGGTTTGGTCGGCATTGGCGTAGTCGGGACAATTATCGCAGCCATCCGGAAGTCCGTCGCCATCGGCATCAGCGAGGTCATCGGCGCCAGGACATGCGTCGCACAGGTCTCCTACGCCGTCGTTGTCACCGTCGGCTTGATCGGCATTCGCCGTCACCGGGCAGTTGTCGCAGGCATCGCCGATACCGTCACCGTCAGAGTCTGCCTGATCCGGATTGGCAATACCGGGGCAGTTGTCGCACGCGGACAGTTGGCCGTCACTATCAACGTCGGAGAATCCAACTTTCATGACCAGGTCGTCGTAATCAAAATCGCCGCCTCCCGGGACATCTTCAAAGGCGATAATGTACTCTCCGGGAACTCCCGTGGCAAAGATGAGCGCGTGATCGAGGCCGTCGTTGTTTAGTGCTTTTTCGGTCAGCCATAGGTCGTTGCTGGCGAAGATATTCGGCCGCATATAAAAGCCGAGGCTGCCTTCGATCTCGATCTGAATATCAAAACTATCCCCGGGGGGACGAGCGCCATCGGCAAACTGATAGAGGGAGAGCGTGTCCCCCGCAGGATAATATCCGGCCAGCGCGACACGAGCGGACGCGGCCCGCTTTTCGAGTATGGTGATGGCCATGACGCCGCGGGCGCAGAAGAGCTCTTGCGGCAGTTCGTCCTCGATGACGTCAATGTCATAGCCAAGTTGATCCAGGAGCGCCTGCAGTCCGATCGGCGTCGCCATCCTGGACTGGAGATTGAGCGAATCTCGGATCTCTTGTTCGGTCTGCGCGTCTGTCACACTGGCCAAGCCGCAAACCGCGACAATAACCAGAGCACACATTTCCAGTTTTCGCATCATTGCCCTTTGCTCCCGACATCGGGGGAAAGTTCGTTACTTACAGTTTTTGGTATATGGAGAAAGGCATTAACGTGCCACACCGAACGCCAGCAGACCAGGGAAACCGCGGCCGGTAGGAGTAACCATAGTTAACACTTGTCCATAAAATATGGTTATGGACCAATAATGTCAAGGCTTTAACAGTGCTGGGAGCCGTTTTTAGGGTGACCGTTTCAGCAATGTCGCCAAGGGGAAAGACCCGACCGGCCTGCCGGGTTTGTTGTAGCCAGACCGGCCGTTCATGCGTATATACCGACTATGCCTTTTGGACCGAATTAACCTGGGAAAAGCATGCCGAATATAAGCGACATCGAATTACAGCGCCTCAAACAGGCGGTTGATGAACTAACCTCCCTCAACCAGATCGCCAACGCGGTGAATGTCTCGATGCGGGTGGACTCCATTACCCAGTCGATCCTGGATCACTGCCTGAAAAGAGTTGGAGCCGCGCAAGGCGCGGTGTTCCTTTTGCAGCAAGGGGATATGAACCAGGCTGGAGACTTCAAGACCTTTGTGCGGGAGTTTACTCCCGAAGCTTCCGGCATTCCCATTAGGCTCAACCTCAGTCTTACCGGCTGGATGGTGAAAAATCGGGCAGTTTTGGTCTGCAATTCTCCGATGACCGACGAGCGGTTTCGGGGAATAGACTTCACACAGCTCGGGATCACGTCACTTTTGGCCGCCCCGTTGATGGCTCGAACCGGACTGATCGGCGTACTGGCGATCTTCAACAAAAAGGCGGAAGGCGGCTTTTCGGAGACCGACAAGCGGTTTCTGGCCATTGTGGGCGTTCAAACTGCCCAGGTGATCGAGAACGCCAGACTTTTCGAGAAAGAACAGCAGCTTCGAGTGGTCGAAGAAGAGCTGAAGATGGCCCATTCGATCCAACAGGGGTTCCTCCCAAAGCACAGCATCACCTCGGAGTCGGTCGATATTTATGGGGTAAACGAGCCGGCCAAGGAGGTCGGCGGCGACTTTTACGACATTTTCCAGGTAGATGCTAAACGGATCTTTATCTCAGTGGGGGATGTCTCCGGCAAGGGGATGCCGGCGTCGCTTCTGATGGCCAATGCACAGGCGGTACTTCGATCGCAGTTGTCGCTGGGTGGAGAGATTGATGTCGCCCAGATGGCGGACCGTCTCAACCGATTGATTTGCCAGTTTGCTCGTCCGGGACAATTTTTGACCGCGCTTTTTGGCATGATCGACCTGAATAAAGGGCTGTTCGAGTTTGTTAACGCCGGGCATAATGTGCCGCTCATCATGGCTCGCGATGGAGCTGTCACGACGTACGACGATGCCGACCTGCTCGTGGGCGTGCTCCCTGATTGCCCGTACCGCGTGCAGCAGATCCAACTGAGCGGGATCCAGGCGGTCTGCCTTTACAGCGACGGAGTAACCGAGGCGAACAACGAAAAGGAAGAGATGTACGGCGATGAGCGGCTGCACGCCATTTTTTCAAAGTTGGGGAGCTCAAACTCGAAGGACTGGGTGGAAGCGATAATGGCGGATCTGGCTGGTTATCGGGGAAAACAGCCGCCGTCTGATGATATCACTGTCCTTATCGCGCGACTGCACTAACGAGTTGGAGCGATCAGACGCCGATCGCCTGCAGAACTTTATTGACCAGGTCTTCCCGGACGAACGGCTTTCGAATGAAGTGAATGCCTTCTTCGAGCACTCCGTGGCTGACGATCGCGTCATCGGTGTAACCGGACATGTAAGCGATTTTGATATCCGGAAGCAGCCCGAGGATAGCGTCCGCAACCTCCTTACCATTCATTCCCGGCATCACTACATCTGTTAATAACAGGTCGAATTTGGCTTCTGGTTTAGATGCGGCTAACATCGCTTCAGCGCCGCCGGCGACGGCGGTAACCACAAAACCCTGTTGTTCCAACATCCTGCGCGTTACCTGGCGTACCGAGTCTTCGTCCTCGACCAGGAGAATTGACTGACCCGCAACGCCGGCCAGGAGATGTCCCAGCGATTCGGCTGAGCGTTGGTTCAACGCCTGTTCTGTGGTGTTGGGAAGAAAGACGCTGAATGTCGTACCCTGACCCGGCTGTGAGTGCACCTGGATGTATCCGGACGATTGGTTGACAATACCAAACACCGTGGCCAGCCCGAGGCCGGTCCCCTTGCCGGTCCCCTTGGTGGTAAAGAACGGTTCAAAGATCCGCGCTTTGACCTCGGGTGACATGCCAACTCCGGTGTCAGTTACCTCGAGAACCGAATAAGTCTCTTTGCGAATGACAGAGCCGCCGCAATCGCGCTGTTCGCCTTCGGAGTGGAAGCTTCGGGTAGTGACCGTAAGTATCCCGCCCAGCGGCATCGCGTCGCGCGCGTTCACCACCAGATTGGTTAGCACTTGTTCAATATGTCCGGGGTCAGCGAAGATCCTGCCGATGTTGGTTTCCTGACGTAACTGCATCTCGATGTCTTCGCCGATGATCCGTCGGAACATCTTCTCCATATCAGTTATGACAGCGTTTAGATCCAGAATCCGCGGCTCCGAAATACTCTTGCGGCTGAAGGCCAGCAGTTGGCGGGTGAGGTTGGAGGCCCGATCCGAGGCCTTGCGGATCTCGTCAACCGAGGAGTAAATATCCTGTTCGGGCTTCAAATCGTCCATGATCAGCTGAGTGTACGAACTGATGACCGTGAGGAGGTTGTTGAAGTCATGCGCCACACCGCCGGCCAGGCGGCCGACCGCCTCCATCTTTTGCGACTGCAGCAGGGCCAGTTCAAGGCGCCGCCGCTCGCTGAAATCGGAGAGCACGACCAGCAAGCCGGTGGTGATGCCATGGTTGTCCCGCACCGGGATCTTGGCGATATGCCGCACTTTGATCTCGCCATGCTCGATCGACTCGCTCTCGGATTCGCTGGTCTCATTGGCCGCGAGGATATTAAAATCCTCGATCATCGCCTGCTCCGCCTGAGCCTGTTCCAGGAGGTCGAAATCGGTCAGCCCAACCAGATGGCTCGCGGTCTGCCCGAATCCACGCGCGTAGCTCTCATTTACGATCACATACTGCAGATCAAGATTTTTGAGGGCAATGCTGTGCGGCAGACTCTCGACCAACGTGCGCAGGCGGGCCTCGCTCAGACGAATCGCACCCTCGGCCCGTTTTCTCTCGCCGACATCGCGCATCGTGGCGTGGATGATGGTATTGTCGTTTAGTTTGATCGCCTGTAGCGAGATCTCGCAATCGACAAGTTGTCCTGACGGAGTGGAGTGCTTCCAGAAGAAGAACATCTGCTCACCGGCGAGGGCACGGGTGATCAGCTCTTTGGCGACCAGAGCGGAGCGGCGGCCATCCGGCTGGTATTCCGGCGAAAAGTCGGCGGGCGTGCGGCCAATGATCTCTTCGCGGGTTGTCCCCCAGAGCTGGCAGGCGCGCTCATTGCAGTCGATAATGCGGTCGGTGAGCAGGAGGGACGCATCGGTGGATTGCTCGAAAAGGGTGCGGAAGCGTTTCTCGTTCTCGATCACGACCTGTTGAGTCTGCTTGCGCTCCGAGATATCTTTGATCGATCCGAGCATTCGCACGACTACGCCCTTGTCGTCGATAAGGAAGACGCCATTATCCTCGACATAAACATAGCTTTCATCTTTGCGCCGCAGACGATACTCAACGTTGTACAGCCCATTTTTGACGGCCGCCAGGTCGAGCATCTCTTTCGCGTGCTCTCTATCCTCGGGATGGATCGATGCCTCCCAGGCTTCGATATTGACCCGCTGATACTCTGCCTCCGGGTATCCGGTGATCTGTTCGATGGCGCCCGCCCAGTAAATATCGCCGGTCAGGACATTCCAGTCGTACACCATCTGCCCGGTTTGTTCGGAGATGATGCGGTAGCGGTAATCCGACTCAGAGAGCGCTTTTTCAGTTCGCCGCCGCTCTTCAACTTCGGCCTCCAGCCGGGCTTGCTGCCTGAATGAGGAACTGATCAATCGCGCGATCTGCCCGAACTCGGAGCGGGCTGTGCACAGCAGGTCGATCGCGTCATTGTCTCGTTTCTCAAGACTACGGTTTATCTGCGCCAGCGGACGGCTGACCCACTGGTAAAGAAGGAGTCCAAGTAAGAGGAGCAACCCTCCGCCAAATCCCAGAACGTAAAGCTGGGTATTGCGAAGTCCTGAGGCGAGTTCAGCCGCGAACGGCACCACAATTTGGGCGTTTAATCTGGCCACCCGAGAGCCGTCGGGCGCGGAAATCGGTATTGAGATCGGGATGTTGTCGAGACGCTCGTATTCACCTGGTGGTAAGGCTAAAGCTGATGAAGCGTTCATATCCAGGGAAATGGCCGCCTGGGCGATATGCCCAATGGACGCGATATACTCATCTGTCCAGATACGCCCGACGACAAAATACCCCTTAGGGGTACTGGCGCGGGCGATGTCGTACGTTGGCTGGATAGGCGCCGTTCTCAACTCCAATAACTGGTCGCCGCATTTGAGGAAATAGTGCCCGAATGGTTGACCTGTGGCCAGGTCATATGTCTCAGCAGAGCTGTAACAAACACTATCCGCCGCACCAGCACGTTCGGAGCGAGCCAGGTATCTTAGATCCCCGGCGGCTGAAAAGACCCAGACAACATCGGCCTTATAGGTCGTCAGGCCGGTGTTGATATTGTCGTTCCCCCAGGCGGAATCGCCGGTTCGGACAAACTCCACCATATCGTCCCAAAATGTGTAGTCGTAGGCGAAGGTCTTGATCGGTTCGCCGCGCAACGCGATCAGCTCATTGACGAGTGCGGTCTTTTCTATCTTGAGTTCGCTGAGAAATGCGGAGGCTCGTTCCTTGTCGTGCTCCTGCAGCACCAGCATACCGGCAAGGAAGAAGAGCACCAGTATGCCGATCAAGATCAACAGGCGAGTTTGTGTACGTATCAGAAGCATTTCAAAGTCAGTATTTCAGAACGTCACAGGTTCGTTTAATCGCCCGCGTACCAAACTCGCACTCCCCAAGTGGAGCAGCGGTCATTGCCAGGATCTTTGGGAGAGTGGCGGGTTTTCTCTCTCCCTATAATGTCGGCAGATGGTGGTTCTCTGTTAGCACCACGGCGAGAGGGAACAAAACAAAGATATGCGCCGATCTGATCTCCTGTTTCATCCGGGAACAAAGGTATGGGACTGGGACAAAACGTACAATTGTGGATAACTTCATAGCCGATATTGTCTCAGCTCCGGCGGCTGGATCCGCCTGGTCATGCCGGCAACGGGGCATTCGTCGTTGCCAAGCGGGTTCGGCTTGATTATTGTGTGCGTTAGCGGGCAGGAAAGTCGCCCCGGAATGGCGGCCGCACCTGGCGTAAAGACCTCAAGCGAACTGGATGGTGTCACCATGCGTACATGTTTCTCACGTCAAAGCCGCTCTTCGATCTTTAGTTTCCTGGTAATCATCCTACTTTTGGCGGGTTGCGGCCAATCGGATGCGGATAAGACTCAGGCGGAACCCGGAGCCGAGTCGGCAAAGCTCACTATTGGCGTCAGTTTGCTTACCCGGACTCACCCGTTTTATCAGGACCTTGAGGCCGGCCTGCTGGAGGCCGCCCAGGCGAACGGATACGAGCTACTCGTCACCGCGGGTGAATTTGATGTCGCCAAGCAGAAGGATCAGTTGCAGGACTTCATCGTTCGCAAGGTGAACGCGATTATTGTCTCGCCGTCTGATTCTCGGTCGATCGGAACGGCGATCAAAGCCGCCAATGACGCCGGGATCCCGGTCTTTACCGCGGATATCGCCTGCCTGGCCGAGGGCGTCAGCATTGTGTCGCACGTCGCGTCTGATAATATCGCCGGTGGCAAACTTGCCGCGCGGGCAGTGATCGAGGCGCTTGGCGGTCAGGGGAAAGTCGCCATTATCGACCACCCCGAGGTTGAGTCCGTTATCCAGCGGGTCAAGGGCTTCGAAGAGGAGATCGCGACAGCGCCAGGTATTCAGGTAGTAGCGAAGTTGAGCGGGCATGGGGTGAAAGATCAGGCCTTTCGCACCGCTGAAGATATCCTCCAGTCGAATCCGGATCTCAAGGCGTTTTTTGGCATCAATGACGATTCGGCATTGGGAGCACTGGCGGCAGTGGAGAAGGCCGGCAAACTGGGGCAGGTGACGATCATTGGCTTCGACGCGGTACCAGAGGCGAGGGCGGCTATTAAGGCGGGGAAGATCTACGCTGATGTCATCCAGAAGCCGCATGAGATCGGCATGAGGACAATCGATGCTGTCAAGACCTATATGTCGGGCGGTCAGGTCCCGCCATCGATCCTGATACCGTGCGGACTTTTTACCAAAGCGGATGCCCAATAATTGTCGCACTCGATACGAGCAGAGTTCTTAACGCGGCGACTTACAGATGCTTCTGAAAATTGACTCGATCACCAAGGCGTTCCCCGGAGTGCAGGCGATCAAAAGTGGATCGCTTGAGCTTCGCGCGGGGGAGATCCACGCGTTGGTTGGAGAAAATGGCGCCGGGAAGAGTACGCTGATAAAGATCCTTACGGGGGTCCACCAACCGGATGCGGGGTCTGTCCAGGTGGACAACCGGGAGCTCCAGTTTACGTCGCCGATCGATGCCCACAAAGCCGGCATAGTCGCGATCTACCAGGAGTTTTCGCTAGTCCCTTCGCTGACAATCGCGGCCAATCTGTTTCTCGGACGCGAAAAAACAGCAGCGGGTCTGATCAATTCATCTTTGGAGCGTGCTCGCGCGGTCGAAGCGCTAACGAAGCTGGGGTCGCCCCTTGATCCAAACAAAAGAGTCGGCGACCTCTCAGTTTCGGAGCAACAGGTTGTGGAGATAGCCAGGGCATTGCTGGCCAATGCCCGGATACTCATTATGGATGAACCTACCGCGGCACTCGCTCCACGGGAAGTGCGGCAACTGTTCGATATTCTGCGGGACCTGGTCAAATCGGGGATAGGGATCATCTTTGTCAGCCACCGTCTGGACGAGGTACTCGAGATCGCCGACCGTGTGACGGTGATGCGAGATGGTGTGACGATCGAGACTCGAGGTAAAGCGGATGTTACTCGTCGGAAGCTAATAGAACTGATGGTCGGGCGGTCACTGGAGGAAGAGTTCCCGAGGGGGAAGGTCTCTCATGGCGACGTGAGACTCGAAGTTAAGCATCTGACGGGGGGACCGGTGAACGACATCTCATTCACCGTCAGAGCCGGCGAGATCCTCGGCATAGCTGGATTGATGGGAGCGGGCAGGACTGAACTTGCGCGGCTTATCTTTGGCGCTGATTCACAGCAGTCCGGCGAGATCTGGCTGGACGGTCGCCGGGCGGAGATATCGTCGCCTCGCAGCGCGATCCGTAACGGGATCTGCCTCCTCACCGAAGATCGGAAGCGACAGGGACTGGTGCTTTGTCTGTCAGCAAAGGACAACTTTGCGCTCTCCAATCTTCGCCGTTGGGCTCGAATGGGTTTGATGAACCATAGGTTGGAATCTTCGAGATTTGACGCGCACGTTTCGTCGCTGGCTATTAAGATCTCCAGCCCGTATCAGCGGGCGGAATCTTTGTCCGGTGGGAATCAACAAAAGCTGTTGGTGGCGCGCTGGCTGGAGACCGACTCGAGGGTGATCATCTTCGATGAACCAACCAGGGGGATCGATGTCGGCGCCAAATACGAGATGTATCTTCTGATCCGCAAACTGGCCGCGCAGGGGAAAGCGATCGTGCTGATATCCTCAGAACTGCCTGAGATACTTGGCATGAGTGATCGCGTACTGGTGATGAAACAGGGGGAGATCGCGGGAGAGATCATCGATGTCTCGTCCGCGACCCAAGAGCAGATCATGGCGGTCGCGGTATGAATAACGCCCGGTACCAGTCGCGCTTGTCTCATTTGATCACCGACTATGGCATGCTGATCGTGCTGGTCCTGCTTTGTCTGCTGTTCTCTCTGCTTACGCTGAAGGACCAAACGGTCAGCGGCGAACGCGGCGCAGAAACTGTTTTCGAGAGCCTCAATTCGGGGCAGTCGGCCGATGGCAAGATCCTCATTGTAGTTGGCACAACCGCATCTGACACCGAGTTCGGCCAGACGCTGTTTGCGAAACTGGGCGACGCGGGACGAGAGGTCTCTATCGAGGCCGGGGATCCAGCGCGATTGAGAGAACAGCTATCTCTCATCCCCTTTGTCGATAGCGTGCGCACAATTGTTACCACTGATGTAACTCTTCCAGTGGTCAAAAATCTCCTGGGACAGTCGCGAGCGACCGGAGCTGAGGTCGTCACTCCGCCAAAGAGGCGTTGGCCGACATTTTTATTGGCCGAGAACCTACGCAATGTCGCCAACCAGATCACGGTCATCGCGATCATCGCGATCGGCATGACGATGGTGATCATCACCGCCGGGATCGACCTGTCAGTAGGGAGCCTTATCGCGCTCTCCGCGGTGTCCATTGCCTGGGTGGTTGGCGCGCTGGGCGGCGCTGAGATCTCTTTAATGGGGGTGATGGCGGCCGTGCTGGCCGCCCTGGTCATGGCCGCGGCGACAGGAGCGTTCAGCGGTCTGATGATCACCGCCTTCCGCATACCGCCATTCATCGCGACTCTTGCCATGATGCAGGTAGCGGCCGGTGTCGCGTACATCATTTCACAAGGGAAACCGATCTATCGGCTACCCGAGGGGTTTGTCTGGCTTGGACGAGGGACTGATCCGATCCTAAACATGCCGATCGCCGTGATCCTGATGTTCGTGCTCTACTTCCTTGCCTGGGTATTGATGGAGCGAACCGTCCTGGGGCGGTATATCTATGCCGTTGGCGGTAATCCCGAGGCTGCGAGGCTGGCAGGCATTCGCGTAAACACCGTGCTGATGTTCGTGTACACTCTCTGTGGACTGCTTGCCGGACTGGGCGGGATCATCATGGCGTCACAACTCAAGTCCGGCGCCCCGACCTACGGGTTGACCTACGAGTTGTACGTTATAGCCGCGGTGGTAGTCGGTGGGACGAGTCTGAGCGGCGGGGAAGGGAAGATCATCGGAACGTTGATCGGAGCGTTTATCATCGGTGTTATCCAAAACGGCATGAATCTAACAAACATAGAGACCTATACGCAGAAGGTCGTCCTTGGCCTGGTCATCCTTGCCGCTGTCCTGTTCGACAGGCTGAAGCAGAAGGGGCTCAGGCGAAGTATCGGATTTTTCAGAGCGATCCCACGAGCGAAGAGCGAAGTTACTTCAACATAATAAGGAGCGCATTGTGCGTACCAGAATTGCCATGGTGATCATCACCGCCTCGTTATTTGCCGCTTCAGTGTCGGCGCAAGAATCGACCAGACCGGAGCCTCAGCGAAAGCTGGGAGTCGTCGGTACCGCCCATCTGGATACCCAGTGGCGCTGGACGATCAAAAACACGATCGAGGAGTATATCCCGAATACTCTGCACGACAACTTTAAGTTGCTCGACCTCTACCCGGACTATGTCTTCAGTTTTGAGGGGGCGTTCCGGTACATGATCATGAAGGAATATTATCCGGACGATTACGAGCGTCTCAAAAAGTACATTGCGGACGGTCGCTGGCGCGTAACAGGAGCATGGGTTGACGCGGTCGATGTCAATATCCCGTCGTTCGAATCGCTCGTCCGCCATGCGCTCTACGGCAACGGATTCTACAAGAAGGAGTTCGGCAAACAGAGTTACGATATCTTTATGCCGGACTGCTTTGGTTTCGGCTATGCGCTCCCTTCAATAGCCATCCATTGCGGACTTAAGAGTTTCTCCACTCAGAAGTTGACCTGGGGCTGCTCAGTGCCCGTGCCGTTCTCCATCGGCGAATGGCAGGGGGTTGATGGTTCGACCATTCTCGCCGGCCTCAAGACCGGCAACTATGTCGCGAAATTCAGGTCAGATCTCTCGCGTGATACCGCCTGGGGGAAGCAGATCGATGAACTTGGCGCCGCCACGGGTGCCTACGCGGGATATATCTATTTCGGCACGGGAGACGTAGGAGGCGCGCCGGAGTCGCTTTCCGTTGATTGGCTGGTCAAGTCGATTCATAGCGATGGCCCGATCAAAGTTGCCAGTATTGGCGCGGATGATCTGCCGAAGCTGGTGGCGGAGTATCCGGATGCCAAGCTGCAGCGATACGATGGCGAGTTAGTGATGACGCGTCATGGGATCGGCTGTTACACGTCTCAGGCGGCGATGAAGCGCTGGAATCGAAAGAATGAGCTTCTCGCCGACGCCGCTGAAAGAGCCGCGGTCAGCGCGCACATTCTTGGCGGCTACACGTATCCCAAAGAGACGCTACAAGAGGCATGGGTCAGATTTCTCTGGCACCAGTTTCATGATGATCTCACCGGAACCTCGATCCCTGAGGCGTATGAGTTCTCCTGGAGCGACGAGCTTTTGTCGCTTAATCAGTTTTCCAGCGTTTTGACCAATGCTGTCTCCGCGGTAACTCCCGCGCTGGATACGAGAGGGAAGGGGAAGAGCGTAGTAGTGTATAACCCGCTGTCGATTGAACGCGAGGATGTCGTCGAATTGTCTGTGCTTTTTGATGATCGATCGGTTTCTACGATCCGGGTTTTTGGGCCGGATAACAAGGAAGTACCAAGCCAGGTGATCTCGGCGAGCAATGGCGCCGTGCATCTGCTGTTCAGAGCGACAGTTCCTTCTGTCGGTTATGCGGTGTACGACGTCCGCCCTTCCGCCACCGGATACAGCGAAGAAGTAGGCGCAATCGCAACGCAGAACGGACTCGAGAACCAGCGATACAAGCTGGCCCTGAACGAGAACGGCGACGTATCGTCGATCTTTGATAAACTGGCAAACCGCGAAATGCTGGCGGCGCCGATCGAGTGGCAACTGATCTTCAACAAGCCGCGGCAGTGGCCGGCCTGGGAGATCCAGTATGAAGATATCCTCGCGGGCCCCCGGGGAAAGGTTGAGGGGACGCCGCAAGTCGAAGTGGTCGAGTCGGGCGCGGTTCGCGGCGCGATCAAAGTTACCCGTCAACATGGTAACTCGACCTATCAAACGACCATTCGCATGGCGGCTGGAGCCTCCGGCGACCGGATCGATTTTGTAAACAAGGTCGAATGGGCAGAGAAAGAGACGCTGTTAAAAGTAGCCTTTAAACCGTCATTCACCAACGACAGCGTCAGCTACGATCTCGGGCTGGGAGCGATCACGCGAGGAATTAATTCCAAAGAAAAATATGAGGTCCCCGCGCATCAGTGGGCCAACATGAGTTCCGCGGACGGCTCGTACGGAATCTCCGTGATGAATGACTGCAAATATGGTTGGGATCATCCGGATGACGCAACACTCCGACTGACCTTGATCCATACTCCGGGCGTTTTTGACTCATGGAGTTGGGTTGGCGACCAGAGCAGTCAGGATATTGGCACACATAAGTTCACATTCTCAGTGGCAGGGCACACAGGAAGCTGGCAGGATTCGCCGGTCGCCTGGCAGGCCGCCCGTCTCAATCAGCCGATGGTATCGTTCCAAGCGCCTCAACATCCGGGAAAACTCGGTAAGAGCTATTCCATCCTCCAGGTGGCCGGAAACGGCAACGTTATGATAAACGCCATAAAAATGGCTGAGAACTCCGACGAGATCATTGTTCGTGTGAAAGAACTCTCCGGCAGACCGGCCGAAAATATGACGCTGTCCTTTGGCAAGCCGGTGGTCTCGGCGCGTGAAGTTAACGGACAGGAGGAGGAGATCGGTAAGGCGGTGGCGGTCAAAGACAAGCTCCAGTTCTCGCTGACCCCGTATCAACCTAAAGCGTTCGCGGTCCGACTTGGACAACCCAAGACGATGGTGGTACCGTCCCTGGTCTCCCAACCGATCGCGCTTGAGTATGATCTTGACGGGGTCTCGCTGGATGACGATCGCACGGATGGGGATCTGGACGGAGCGGGGAACACGCTCGCGGGAGAACTGCTCCCAGGAGAATTAAACTATCGAAACGTGAAGTTCACCTTCGGCCCTACTTCGGCCGGCGCGAAAAACGTCGTGACCTGCGCCAAACAGCGCATCTCCATTCCCGCTCCGCAAGACAAGAATGGATGGTCGGAGCTAAGTCTCCTGATGCTTTCCACCGGGGGGGCTTCCGAGGGAGCTATCTCGGTTGAGTCCAGTACCGGGATCACCACACAGCCGGTTGCACTCTTTGAGTATGCCGAGCCGATCGGGCAATGGAATAATCGCATGGTCTCAGGCCGCATGGTTACCGAACCGTCGGAGATCCTTCCGGCCTACATTAACCTGGCTCCTGTCGCCTGGGCCGGGACACACCGTCATACTCATGATGGGAAGAATGATACCTACAAATTCACCTATCTGTATGCCCAGCGGGTCAGGCTGCAGCCCGGAGCGCATACCGTAGTGCTGCCGGACAATCCCAACATCAAATTGTTGGCGGCCTCGGTGGCCGGCGGCCAGTACGACCAGATCGAGGAGACGGCAGCGCTATATGATGTAGCGTTTACCCGATTTGCGCGTATCGCGGTCGAACAGCCGATCTTCATCGATAGCACCAGGGTGACTATGGCCAGCCCGATGCCGGGATCGGAAGTTCGCTATACGCTTGACGGTAGCGAGCCGACCGGCGAGTCGCCTCTTTTCGCGTCGGCCTTTGCTCTCTCCGCTACGACTACCATTCGGGCAAAAGCGTTTTATAACGGAAAGTTCGGAGGGCCGACGACAAATATCACCGTCCAGAAGCTAATTCCTCGCGACGCGGTCAAGGTTGTCGGAGAAAAACCCGGCCTGTTTTGCTCATATTATGAAGGGGAATGGCAGAAGCTTCCGAATTTCGATACGCTGAAAGCAGTCAAGGAGTTTGTCGCGGATACCGTTATTATACCGTCGATAACCCGCCCGGAAGATTACGGTTTGGTATTCAAAGGATTTGTCCGTGTTCCCGTCGATGGTCTTTACGAGTTTGGTATCAACTCGGATGATGGCAGCGCTCTTTTTGTGGCTGATACTTTGATCGCCGACAACGACGGCATCCATGGCGACGGCGAGATTTCGGGGAAGATCGCGCTCAAGGCTGGTTTGCATCCGATCGAAGCGCGCATGTTCCAGTGCAAAGGAGGGCAGGCGTTAAATCTCTATGTCACCGGCCCAGGCATGGCGAAGCAGGAAGTTGGAAAAGCTCTGCTGTTCCATGTGCCTATCAAAAAAGGACGCAAAGGCTAGCCATGTCTCCGGCGCAAACTATGCTGAAGCGAACGACAAAAATCGCGCTCTCCTCTCTGGTAGCCGTGCTGTATTTGACGAGCCGGAGCGTGGCCGCTGATGGGGATGTCCGACATGTGATCTCACATGATCGGGTGCTAGTTGTCACCGATCCCTCAGATGGCAGCAACAGCTACCCGAAGTGGGCTCTGTTTCCGGACAGTTCCGCGGAGTACCGAAAGGTAACACTTTGGATAACGTATGAATGTCCGGATAGCCTGCACTGCGGCGAATGGGACTATATCGACCAGGTCATGCTGCGCCGGAACGGGGGTGAGTCGGCGAAACCGCGGAATATCGAGCTAGCGAGGATGATCTCGCCGTACGGTTGGCGGTTCGGATCGGACTGGAGTTTTCAGTGGCATGTTGATATCACCGACTTCGCGCTCCTGCTGCATGACTCCGTGGAGATCGAGTTTATCCATACCGGATATGAAAGCAACGCTGATCGCGGCTGGAAAGTGACGCTCGATTTCGAGATCTCTGAGGGCCGTCCCTCGATGCGTCCGCTGGGGTTCGATACGCTGTGGTGCGGCTCTTTCCCGTATGGTGATACCGCCCAACCGATAGAGAACCTGCTGAAACCGATCCGGTTTTATGGCCCAGTCGGCTCAGAGTTCGCTCGGGTGCGTATCCACCAAACGGGCCACGGAATGGACGATTCGGCCAATTGCGCCGAGTTTTGCCGAAAATACCGTCAACTGTTCTTTAATGACACACTCTTCGCGCAACGCTTTCTCTGGCGCGAGTGCGGAGACAATCCTCTGTATCCCCAGTCCGGCACATGGATATTTGACCGCGCCAACTGGTGCCCCGGTGCGGTGGTCTATCCGGACCAGTATGATCTGCCGATCGACAACAGCAGAGCACAGTTGATCGATCTGCAGATGGAGCCATATGTCAATCCCAACAAGCCTTCCGCCAACTGGCAGATCTATTCATTCCTGTTCTATTACGAAGCACCGTGGGCCAGAAACGACGTCAGTATTGAGGAAATTGTCGCGCCGAGTCGCCTGACAGAGTATTCTCGGATGAACCCGGTCTGCGGTCAGCCACGGATAGTGATCAAGAACAACGGGCGGGATACGCTGCGGTCAGTCAATATAGAGTATGGCGTTGGTGATGGTCCGCAGACCTTCGGATGGATCGGGAGCCTCGCAACCAACGCTGCGACCGAAATCGTTTTGCCCGGTCGCATTCCTATGGGAGATGCAAACGGGTTCGGACAGTTTGCGGTTGCGCTCGATTCGCCGAATGGCATGGACGACGAGTATCCCGCCGACAACCGCATGCGATCACAAACGGCCTGGACACCCCGGTATCCGGAGACGTTCATCCTCGCGATCAAGACCAATCGCGACTCGATGCAAAACTCATATAGAATTACCGACGCTGACGGGAATATCGTGCGCGAACGGACAGCCAGGCAGCTCGCCGCTAATACTCTCTATCTCGACACGCTCACGTGTGATTCTGGATGTTATCGTCTTCAGGTTGAGGATACGGCCGGTGATGGCCTCGATTTCTGGTTCAATATTGACGGCGGATATGGATATGCCAGGATCCTGGATATGGACGGAAGGCTTGTTCGCTCCTTCACCTCAGACTTCGGCTGCAATATCGACGAGTGGTTCCTGACCGGCGGTGGATCCGTAACTTATCCGCCGGATTCCGTCCTGCCTATAGTCCAGCCGTTTCCTCCACGAAATCAGGGGAAATGCGAAGTTGACCTGTTCTTCGACCGGCCGACTGACGCAATCCTGAGAGTAGTCACCGAGGACAGCAGCCGGACCGTCTTCAACCAAGCCCTGATCTCCTTTAAAGAGGGATTGGTACCGGTTGATCTCAGCGGCGAGCCTGACGGCATCTACTGGCTCAAAGTTGACGCTGACGGCAAGATCGTGACGCGGAGGATCCGTCTGAAGCGCTGATTGCGCCGCCCGCCGTCGGCTCATGCGTTTTCCTGTACCGGCCGATATATTTGTCAGGTCAATTAATCGTGCCGGGTATCATTTACAGGATAGAACATGCACCACGAACGAAAGTACGCGCGGCGTCGGGCCAGCGACTATTATCTTGTCATAGATCGAATCTCGGGGATGATGATCGGCCGTATCGTCAATATGAGTCCCAACGGCATGATGATCGTCGGGAACGCGGCCGTGCCGATTGGGCAGACCTTTCAGTTGAAACTAAAACTCCCGTCAGTGGTACTCGGCGCTGATCACCTGTGTATGGAAGCAGAATGCCGCTGGGCCTCGCACAACCGGCGTCATGACTGGTGGGAGGCGGGGTTTGTCTTCAAGGAGATCTCCACATACGACCGGAAAGTCCTCCAGCAGATCGTGATTCAGCTGATGAATGGCCAGGATGAGTGGGTTGACCCCGAGGCAAAAGCCAAATCGCCCGAGGACGAGAAGATCTCGTACGTCCGGATGCGCCCATACCGCCGCCACAACCTCAAATAGGTTCTTCGGACAACAATCACGTTCAGGATCTGAGTTTTAGCGGGGGAAATGTTCTGCCGGAGGTCGGACTCGAACCGACATGTTCTTGCGAACGGGGGATTTTGAGTCCCCTGCGTCTACCAGTTTCACCACTCCGGCAATCCGTTATTAAGGATGCAGAAAATAGCCCGATTGACCAGACCTGTCAATAGCTGTTCTTGGGAATGATCCGGGAAAGAAGGTCGGCTGTTCGAACGCGCCAGGCTCGCTCAAAAGTGGGAGCGGTCATTTTCTTTGCGACGGTTTGGGTCGCCAAAACGGAAGCCGCGGGATGGGTGCAAATGGCATTCTTCGGTTGGCTGGTTATCCTCTTTGAATACCTCATTACGAACGGTCGGGCAACGGTGTGTCGCCAATTCACCGGACTCGGCGCAGACTTCGACCCGCACGATCCCTTCAGGCTCCTCAAAATCCAAGGTCGGCAGAGAATCGTGCGCGACCAGCATAAACTCGGTCCAGACAGGAACCGCGTTGCGGCCGCCATCCTCGGATTGACCCAATGAGGTTTTGTCGTCAAAGCCGACCCATACCGCGGCGGTGATCTGGGGAGTAAAGCCAACAAACCAGTTATCGCAAAAATTATCGGAGGTCCCGGTTTTGCCGGCCGCGGGTCGAGTGAAACCCATCGATCGCGCGCGAACCGCGGTGCCGGCATCGACCACCGAACGAAGCATGTCGGTGACGATAAACGCGGTCTGGGCCGAGAGCGCTTCTTCTTTCTGGACGCTGGTGTTGTCCTCGAGCACTTTGCCGTATCGATCGACGATGCGATGCACCATACGATAGGGGATATGTATCCCCTTATTTGGAAAAGTCGAGATCGCGGAAGCCAACTCGACCACCTTGACTTCGCTCACGCCGATGGCAAGCGATGGCACCGCCTGTAGCGGGGTCTCAATGCCCATCCGCTTGGCGTAAAAGATCGCTTGTTCAGCGCCGACTTCGAGAAGGAGCCTGATACTGGCCAGGTTGCGCGATTGGCGCAGGGCGTCGCGAATTGTGATCGGACCAAGGAATTTGCCGTCGTAGTTATGCGGGCGCCATTCGCCCGCGCCGGGGATATTCAGCACCAACGGATTGTCGTCAACGATGTCGGTCGGTTTGAATCCGTTGTCGATGCAGGCGGTATAGACAAACGGTTTGAAGGATGAACCCGGTTGCCGCAATGCCTGCACCGCGCGATTGAACTCGGACTCCTTAAACGATCGTCCGCCCACCATCGCGATAACATCGCCGTTCTCATTGTCAATGGCGACAAACGCGCCTTGCACAAGTTTGGGGACGCGCTTTGTCTCGCCGGTCGCGGAATCCTTGATCGCGACAGTGTAGTCGGGATTGCGAGTGCCGCGTTCCGCCAGGATCTCCTTGCGAAGTTCGTCAACCTTCTTGTCCACCGCGTTTTCGGCGACCCGCTGCAGCCCCGCATCAAGCGAGGTATAGACCTTCAGACCTCCGGAATACAGAACCGTCTCGCCGTATTTGTTCAGGATATACTGACGAATAGTTTCGGTAAAATATGGCGCCCCTCCCAGATTTTCGGTCGGGGGAGCGGTTTTGATCGGCGCGTCTTTGAGGCTGTCAAAGGTGGCACGGTCAATGTGTCCCTGTTCGAAGTAACTGAAAAGCACGCGATTTCGCGCCTTCAGCGCCTTGTCCGGATTGTTGAACGGCGAATTGATATTTGGCCCTTTGAGCAGGCCGATGATGATCGCGCATTCGCTGACATCGAGCTGGGCCACCGGCTTATTGAAAAACAGGTGAGCCGCCGCCTGGATACCATACGCCCCGCGGCTGAAGTAGTACTGGTTGAGATACATCTCAAGTATCTCTTCCTTGGAATATGTGCGCTCCAGCTTAATGGCGGTGAGAGCCTCCTTTATCTTTCGCTCGAGCGTCTGGCGTTGGTTCAGGAAGAGCATTCGCGAAAGCTGCTGGGTGATGGTCGAAGCGCCGGCTCTGATCTGAAGGTGAAGTATGTTGGTGACCGCGACCACCGCGACACGGGTGATATTGATCCCCCAGTGATCGTAATACTGCTGGTCTTCCGACGCCAGCAGCATGTCAATGAGCGGTTTCGGGAGATCGGCGTAAGGG
>JAMPYH010000176.1 GCA_023700785.1 Candidatus Zixiibacteriota bacterium | reverse complement strand
CTGGCAACGGCGACACCGCCTCGGTTGATCAGCTATCAGGGACGGGTAACCGACAATGTCGGGACTCCCATCAACCAGAACGGCGCGAGCGTCCGGTTTATTCTTTACACTGATTCGACGGGTGGCACGATTCGATGGGCCGAAGTGACTACCAAGGATATTGTGGACGGTCTATTCAGTCATGTGATGGGCTCCCTGGTGGCTCTCCCCGACTCGCTCTTCATCAACTATGACGCGCTGTTTCTTGAGATCATGGTGAATGGCGAGGTCAATCAGCCGCGTACGCGCCTGGTCAGTTCTCCCCGCACCGCCAGCTTGCATGGATCGGCGGGTGGCACGATCACCAGCGATGTCCGCATTCAGGCTATATCCCCGGGGAACGGACTGGAAGTAAATCAACTGGGGCTTGGCCGTGCCGGAAGGTTTTCGACAGACAATCCGTTCAACACGACTGAAGCGATGGCGGCGGTAACGATGGGGAGCGGTCCTGCCGGCGCGTTCCTAAGTGAAGGGCCGGGGCCGGCGGTGCAAGCAACATCCAACGGCGGCGGCTATTCGGTCTATGCGCAGTTCGGGAAAGGGATCCTGAGCTCAATAGCGGGTGACAGCGACAGTTCCGCCGCGGTATTAGGGCTTGTTACCAGCCCATCCCCCGGGTCGTACACCGCGGCGGTTAGAGGAAGAAACCTGGGGACCGGGTTTACCGGCATTGGAGTCTGGGGTTCACAAGGCGGATCCGGCTGGGGAGTTTATGGCACCGCCGATGGCATCCTGAGCCAGGGTGTCCGCGGTTCCAGCGCGTCCGGGACGGCCATCGCTGGCTACACGACATCGGGCATTTCCGGAGCGTTTAACGGCGGCCGGGTTACGATCCTCGACGCGACCGACGCCTCTGTAGGCGGTGCCGGCACTGGGTATTTGGTGATCGGTAATACCGGCGCGGACAATATCGTGGCTGATGACAATGAGATCATGGCCAGAGACAATGGAGCGACAGCCACGCTTCACGTTCAGGCTAACGGCGGCACGTTGGCCGTGGGGCATGCTGTGGGAACAGCCCCTGCCGGGTACACGCTGGCGGTCGATGGGAAAACGCTGATGGAAGGCGGGACAGATGTTTCACTCGCCGGCCTCACCAGCGGATACTTGATCATCGGCCAGTCATCCGGACTCAATCTCGCGTTCGACAACAACGAAATAGCCGCGCGAGCCAATGGACTGGACACCATCCTCTACCTCCAGTCCGAAGGAGGCGCGGTAGCGATCGGCGGCCAGGGGCTGACTATGCCTGACGGGTACATACTTGTCGTCGATGGCAAAGCGATTATGGAAGAGGTGGAAGTACAGCTATCCAACAACTGGCCGGATTATGTATTTGAGGATGGGTACGAGCTGACGCCGCTGGATGAACTCGAAGAGCTGGTCAGAAGCCAGAAGCACCTGCCCGGAGTTCCGCCTGCGGCTGAAGTTGAGTCTGAAGGGTTGGCGCTCGGCGAAATGCAGTCGAAGCTGCTGGAAAAGATCGAGGAATTGACGCTGTACGTGATCGAACTAAACAAACAGGTGGTTGGCCTGCGATCTGAGAAGCAGACGCTCAAGTCGCGCATTGAATCTCTGGAAGCCGGCAAGGCACTCGTTGGGAAGGTGAGTGGACTATGAGGCTATGTTCAGAAACACTTCTGGGGTTGGTCGCGATACTCTTGCTCACTAGCGCCGTTTCGACAGCCGCGCCGCCGCAACTATCGATCGCGGGGAAATACTATCATGAGAATTACACCTATATCCATATCACGCACACCGACACGCTTAAACTCATCATCACGGGGACGGACGCCGACAGCACTACGCCGAATCTCAGCGCCGCGAATCTCCCCACGGGAGCCACTTTCGTAGATAGCGGAAACGGTACCGGCGTGATGTTCTGGCGGCCGAGCGGCAGCCAGTTCGGGTTTTACGCGCCGCGCTTCACCGCCTCGGATGGCGGTTCCTCGGACGTCGATACCGCAAGTATTCTGGTGGCCGCCTACCCCCTGTCGCATGGTATCTATCGACTGGGATATATGTCAGGGACCAACGTGCGTTGCACGCAGGATCATCTGAGCCACAACCCGATCCTCAAGGTTGATCTGATCGGGAGTCCGCAGTTCCAGGGTTCGGACAGTATCCCGAATGAGTACCAGCTCGCGGCGTCTGCCCCGGGACGGGTGGAGCAAGTTCTGGATACATTCTGCCAATGCTGTACCGGCTGCGCCGCCTGCAACAATCACGTGCGAATACGGCATGCCAACGGCGAGTGGACGAAATACACGCACTTCGAACAATTTTCTGTCGCGGTGGATACGACCTTTGGCAATGACTGCGTATCCTCAGGCCAATACCTTGGCGAGGAAGGAGATGTCGGGGCGACAACCGGCAACGCGAGCTCGTTTCAACGAAATCAGAAGACCTGTGGCCAGCCCAACGACTGCGCGTCGAATAACTGGAACGCCAACGCCAAATGTTTTGTGCACGAGCATTTCGAGATCCGCATGACGGCGCCGGCATCAGGGCTTCGGATCCCGCTTTTTTGCGAAGTCCCGGGATATGTCTTTCGGCAGGGGGATTCGGCTACCGCCGGAACCTGCGCGACGACTTGCCCCACCACGGTTACATTGCCTACTGTCGCGTTCGCGGGTAACATGATCCAGGTGGAGCAGGCGAGTAGTCAGATCATCAATAACAGTACACCGTACGAGATCGGCGGGACGGCGAGCGTCTATTTTCAGTCAGCCAATCGAATAACGCTCAAACCAGGGTTTGCGGCGAGGCGCTACAGCTACTTTCACGCTCGCATCGCGCCATGCAACACCAGCAGCAGCGGCTGTCCGCCAAATTAGCGGTTCACCAACAACTGAGCAGCCGCTGACTCATCGCGAGTCAGCGGCTGTGATTAACAGACTGAAATCAGTGTGGTGTGATCATGCCAAATATCGGGTCTTGATCATTTCGCGGTGATGAAGGTCATGGCCGGCGATGATCCAGGCCAGCCCGCGCACCGAAACCTGCTGTCCGCCGGCGATACCGGTGCGGAGGAATGACTCCGCGTCGAGATGGTCGAACAGGTCGATCGTCGCGGTGCGCACGTGGTCATATTCCGCCACTATGCTGTTCCAGGAGCGCCGGGCGTGTCCGCCGTATTTGGCGAACTCGTTTTCTTCCATCGACGGAAGCGGATGTTCGCTCCTTCGCGCGAACCACAGCGCACGGTAACTGAACACGCGCTCGCCATCAGCGACGTGACCGAGCACTTCCCTGATGTTCCATTTCTCCGGCGCGTACGCGAACATGGATCGCTCCTCGGAGATCGTGCGAAGCAGTTCCAAAGTCTCGCGGCGGATCAGATCAAGCGTGATGACAATATCTCCATCGGGAACACGCTCGATGTATCTGGAATAATACGGGGCATGTTCGTCGGGACCGGGGCGAGCCGCGCGTTCTGATGCCTGCAAATGTCGCTCCTCCGTTATTTTCTGGACAAGGACGACTCTGGTCGTTGACTTGGCAAGTAAAGAGTTGCCGACCGAGACGTGGCGCCATCCCCGCGGCACGTCCGACCGGGAAAAGCCCTTGACTCCACGATTGGCCCGCACTACGTTGTGGATAGTGCCAGTCTACTATTGACGATTAACACAAGCCCGAAAGCAGGGTGCCTCACCCTGTCGCGGCGGCCGGTGATAGAATGACCCTTTTACATAAGGAGGTTACTAATGAAACGCACAGTGATCTGTTGCCTGATCGGCTTGGTCTCTGTCTCGCTGATGGTCACAGCGGCGGACACAGCTCGGGCGCAGGCGGCTGGAAAGCCAACGGAGAAGTCGCTTTACGAACGATTGGGTGGAGTGGACGCGATTGCCACCGTTGTCGATGACTTCATTGAACGTCTGCTGGTCAATGACATCCTGAACGCCAACCCGGCGATCAAGGCATCTCGCGACAGCCGACCCAAGGCAGGACTAAAATATCATGTCACCGCGCTTGTCTGTTCGGTGACCGGCGGGCCGGAGCAATACACCGGGCGTTCGATGAAAGACTCGCACAAGCACTTGAATATTTCCGAAGCCGAGTGGCAGGCGATGGCGGCGGACTTTAAGACCACGCTGGATAAGTTCAAAGTGCCGCAAAAAGAACAGGATGAGCTGTTTGCCATTGTCGGCACCACCAAGGCCGATATTGTGACCGCTAAGTGATCTTTACCAGGGAAAGGGAAGAGCGTGGTGGCGCTCTTCTCCCCTACTTGAGCAGCACGAGTTTCCGCGTCTCCGCAAAGTGCCCGGACACAAGCCGGTAATAGTTAGCGGATGAGCGCGAGTGATGCGGGGACATTTAGGCACACGATGCTCCCTCGACGTATCTTGGTAGTTGGCGAAAGAGACATGTGCGACTTCCTTGAGCGATGTGCTCATGTATGCTCGATGGATCCGTGGTGTATATTCGATAGTCGGAACGCGCGGTGCGCGAAGACGAGTACTAACGGGGGTGGCTCGCTCGCGCTGACCACCGCGAACAACTAGCGGCGTGCCGTCACGAGTTCGACTGTCTGGCGGAGGAGCTCCAGTATCTGTTCATATCGAGCGACCGACATCGGCTCCATCCCGTCGTACGCCGCAAGCACAGCATCTACATCCGCCCCTATGATCTTCGCGTGCAGAGCGAGATCCTCGCGGCTGACGCCCAGCGCGTTGCACTGCCCTATCAGCCAGTAGCCAATTCGACAGTTGTCGATGGCGATCGGCACGGCGCCGTCGAGAAATCCACAACACTGGCACATGTGATAGACCGGCTCGTCGGTTAACGACGCGCGGTCAGTTCGCTCTTTGTCGGACCGATCGCAGAACTCCTTTCCTTTTTCAGTTCGCTGGACCAGCCGGCAAACTTCGGAGAAATTGCTCGGTCGCGTCACTGTCTGACCCTCAACATCGATGATGATCGTGGCAAGGTTCGTGACCGCCGCGAAACTCTCCTGCAATTGCTGGAGTTTTTCCAGTTCGATCCCGGCGAAGGACGGGGCGGTAGTGGTCTCGTGATAGCCCGGCATACGTGGTTGTTCCGAATAACAGACGAATTAGTCTTATTATCGGCAGATCGGCTGTCGGCTTGAGGGAGGCCGTCGAGGTCCGACCGAGAAAAAGAGTGCGGGTTCGCGTCAACGCCCCCACAAAGTATTCAAAGACTTCCGCGAAGGTGATTGCCAAGTTTTCGTACCACCGATCCCCCTCGGCGGTTCCGCGGATCCCCCTCGGCAGTTCCGCGGCCCCGACTACCGTTCGACAGCAATCGTTCTGCCAGGTCCTGCCTCCGCCGTTCGCTCGTCCCCCGTAACGTCATTGCGAACCGTCGCGGTTTGTTAGTCCGGGGAGGAGGACCGATTTGTCCCGCGACGGTGAAGCAACCCATAAACTTTTTGCCGAACAGCAAACGCGAGGAGTCGCGTTTCGAAAGGCAGTTAAGTTCCGCGGATCCCCCTGGCGGTTCCGCGGATCGTGCCCACGCGAGAGATCATTCTCCAATTTCCTCGATTTCGTATGACACTTGCCACCACTCCCCCCGCCGCCCCATTAAAGGCGTGGAGTGCTGATAGATGAAGAGAGCCCTCGCCTAATCGTCATTGCGGGGAGCCCGCGATGCCAAGGCCAAGGTGCCCCACAGCTTGTTATGGGTGGATCCCTATCGCCTCTTGCGGGACACCGTCGCGCCCCCGTCCCTGAGCATGAACCGAGGGCAGGCCTCGAACCCTCGCTCCCCCGTAGGGCGGGTCCGTCCTCGAACCCACCATTCCCGTAGGTCGCAACCGATGCCCCGAAGGGGAGCGCAAAGCGCTAGTTTCGACATCTTTCTCGGACGTTATTTCTTGTATTTCGCGAGCTTGGCTTGACTGATCGGGGTGATCGCGTATGACGCGACTTGAACCGTAAACGCCGATTCAAGGTCCGGACCGGGGATAATGTAGATCGCCTCAACCTCGGTCGAGTTCTTATCGACGAACTTGATGAT
>JAMPYH010000175.1 GCA_023700785.1 Candidatus Zixiibacteriota bacterium | reverse complement strand
GTCGTCGTTAGGGAACGAATCGCGCGCGGTCGCTGTTACAGGGAGTCAGTCAACCATGACCGACATAGCGGCTTGCGGCTCAACCGTGCCGACCCGCGCGGCCGGGAGGCCGAGCTGTTTTGCCTCGGCGGCAAACGCGTCAGCATCGCTCGGCGCGAACGCGATGAACAGCCCTCCCGATGTCTGCGGGTCATACAGCACAGCTTCGAGATTCCTATCCACCGAGTCATTCACACGAACAAACTGATCGAGATAAGTCCGGTTGTCATTGGCGCCGCCGGGGATCATGCCGAGCTCGGCGAGCCTGAGCGCGTCGGGGAGCAAGGGGAGTTCGCGCGCGATAAGCCTGATCGTCACGCCGGACCCCGCGGCCATTTCATTGGCGTGCCCAAGCAGCCCAAAGCCGGTGATATCGGTCGCGGCGTGAGCATGATGTTGTACCATCAGTTCAGCGGCCGCGCGATTGAGCGCCGCCATACTCTTGATCACGGTCATCGCCAGATCATCGCTGACCGCGTTTCGTTTGATGCCGGTCGTGATCAGACCGGTGCCGAGCGGTTTGGTCAGGAAGAGTATGTCGCCCGGTTTCGCGCCGGCGTTGGTGATCACTTTGTTCGGATCGATGATGCCGGTCACCGAGACGCCGAATTTCAGTTCTTTGTCCTTGATAGAGTGACCACCCACCACCACCGCGCCGGCTTCTTCGACTTTTTCCGCGCCGCCACGAAGAATATCCCCAAGGATCGACAGCGGCATCGTGCCGGCGGGAAAACCGACAATATTCAGCGCGGTCAGCGGCTTGCCGCCCATCGCAAAGATATCCGACAAGGCGTTTGCCGCCGCTATCTGGCCGAACCAGTAGGGATCATCGACGATCGGGGGGAAGAAATCGACCGTCTGCACCAGCGCCAGATTTTCCGACAGCCGAAAGACGCCGGCATCGTCGGCTTTATTAAAACCAACCAGCAGATCCGGGTGTTTCGATTGCGGCACCGATTTGAGCGCTTCGGCCAGCACCGCCGGCCCAAGTTTGGAAGCTCAACCCGCGCAACTGACTTCGGCGGTCAACTTGATGGTTATTTCTTTCTTTCTATCATCCATCACTGACAAGCTAATGGATTGTAATCGTCCCGGCAACGGTCGAAACAGGAGTCTATATCCAGTCCAGCCCAGACTGAGCTAAGACTCAACTAAAAAAGGATTTAGCCGATATATGGCAGGTAGGCCGGTCGGGCCCCGGCTCGCCCGACTTTTCCATTTTGGGAAGAAACTGGGCCAGCGGTACCCTGGGGTACCATCTGACCGGCGACCGAGGATCTGAACCACGAATTGAGCGGACCGACAGACGAACATTATGACGCAACCTCGACGCATCCCGCGCCTTGACGAAGTACTCCTTCGCGAGAGATTAGTCACTGAAGAACAACTGGCGCAGGCGCTCCAACGGCAGAAACTATTCGGCGGCCGACTCGGCTCACAACTGGTGACGCTTGGCTTCCTCAACGAAGCCAGCCTGGTTCGCGCGCTGGCAACGCAGATGAATTGCGAAGGAATAGTCCTCTCGAACATCAATATTCCTGATGAAATAGTCGAGATGATCCCGGCGACTGTCGCGGTTGCCCGTAAAGTGATGCCGTTCGCTTTCGATCCATCCAGGAACATGCTTTTCATCGCGTGCGAAGATCCGTTCCGCGATGACTTGCTCAAAGAACTTGAGTTTGTCGCCTCCGGTAAACAGATCAAGCCGTACATCGCCGCCGAAATGGCGCTCAATGTCGCCATCTCCAAACATTATCTCGGGAAATCAATACCGATCGAACAGGCGGAACACCTGGTAGTGCCGCATGTCGGTGGACATCCGCACCAGGAACTCCGAAGCCTGCACGGCGCGATCCTGCTGGTCACGGATGATCCCGATGCCGGCGACAAGATGCAGGCGCTGCTTGAGGGCGGCGAATATCGGGTGGCGCGAACCGACTCAGCCGACGACGCCATACAGATCATCGGCAATCAGCGGTTCCATTCGGTGTTGATACAGGATACCGTGCCGGGAGACTATATCGACCTGATCGACCGCCTTCGGAAGATCTCCCCCAAGACTCGCGTCCGCTATTACGAGAACGCCGCCGGACTGATCTTATCGCTTGATGCCGGCACGCTCGAGGCCGATCTGGTGGTGCGCAATCTCGAACTGTTCACGTCGCTGCTTTCCTCCGATGACGGCATTGTGCATAATCATTCGGCGCGGGTCGGACAATATGTTGACCGTCTCTGCCGCAGGCTGGAACTGGGAGACAAGGATCGGCTGATCATCACCAACGCGGGCTACCTGCATGACCTCGCGCGCTATTACTACGGCAACACAAATGAGCAGGATCACCGGGAGTATATCGACCTCACGGTCAAACTGCTCAATTCGCTGAATTACCAGCCGCTGGTGATCGAGATACTTCGTTCGATGTATATCAACCTGCGGGAGAAGTTCACCAAGCGACTTCCGATCGAAGTGCTGGGCGGGAATATCCTGACGGTCGTGGATATCTTTTGCGAGACAATGCGGCCGGACATGATCCTGACCCTGGACAAATTCGACACCATCAAGCGAAAATACCGCGACCTGACGGGAAAACTGTTCCTGACCGAAGTGGTGGAAGCGTTCATCGCCATGGTGCAGGAGGAGATCCTTTCCATCTCCACGCTCGAGAAGTACAGTCAGGTCGTGCTGCTGGCGTCGGATAACGAGGGGCTTCACGATATCGAGATCCGCATCAAGTCGGCCGGGTTCCGGCTCATCGTTGAACACGATGTCAATGAGTTCATCGAGCTGTTCAAGCGGAGCCACCCCGATATCCTGATCATCCAGGAAAGCAGCGGGGCGATCGCGATCACGTCGCTGGTGGAGAAGCTGATCAACGGCGGCGTCACGATCGACAAGGTGCCGACCTTCCTGTTAACCGACGGCGCGCTCGCGCCGCAGATGACCGGATTGCTCGAACGAGGTTTTGAGGATGTCATCCCGGCGGATGACAACTTGAATATCCTCCTGGTGAAAATGAAAAAGATCCGCGCGCGGATCGAGACCAAAGCGCGCGAGCGGGAAGAACTGGTTCAGCAGTCCGGCGCGGTGGGGCATCTCGAGGAGATGAACCTGATCGACCTTATCCAGGCGCTGGGGCCAAGCCGCAAGACCGCCCGACTGACGATCAACTCCGGGTCGGAGAAGCTGGTCATTTATCTCTGCCAGGGATCGATCACCTTTGCGGAGTCCGGTTCGCTGCATGGACCGGAAGCGTTCTACAAGGGGATCAGCTGGAGCAGCGGCACCTGGACGATCCAGACCGTGACGCTCGATCAGCTTCCGCCGGCGAATACGTTTAATTCAAATGAGTCGATGTTGATGGAGGGATGCCGTCTGCTGGACGAAGGTTCGCGGACGACTGTCGGCCAGCCGAGTTAGCTCCGGTTCCGCTTCGCCACCTTCTTGAGATAGCTTAGATTGCCGTTCTGGCGCTCCCGCACGGACTTTGTCAAGTCCGCGTAGTAGTCCGCGAGTTTCATCGCCGCCAACTTTGCCTGTTCCTCCTGATCCAACTCAGCGTGGCATTTGGTGAGATAATAGTCGCACTCGATCAGGTTGTAGTAATTCCCCGGCTGTCGTTCAAGACGGCGGCGTAGTTCTCCGTACGTCGTGATAGCGGCAAGGTACTCCTTGCGCTCATACTGAGCTTGCGCCAGCGGCCAGAGGAACGTGCGCCCGTTGGGATAGTGAGCGAGCGCGGAATCAACCAGCTCTTGGGCCTGCTCAAACTTGTCATTATCAAAATAGACCCAGATAAGCGCGTTGCGGGCGGCTTCGCGGGAGACGAGCGATGAATCCGCCGCCAGCTGAAGCTCACGGATCCCCTTTGCCTTGTCATTCCGGAACAGGCCGATCCACCGGAGGATCCCGGCTTTGGCGGATTTCCAGTAATGAAACGACCCGAGCCCAAAATAGAGATCATACAGAGTCGAATCCGCTTTCAGGCCGCGTTCATACTCCCCTTTGGCGTCAAAGCCGTGATCGATCGCGGCCGTGAAAGACCCGAATCGTGAGGAATAGAGCGAACGGTAAGCGTGGGCATGACCGCGAATCAAATGGAGCCAGGCTTGCTCGCGCGGCGTGGCACCCTCAAGCATTGGTTTGGTGATATCCAGACAACTATCCACGAGCGATTTGAAATAGTCGGGCGTTATTTCTTCTTCCCGGTCGGTCATTTGTGTCATAAGCGACCCGGCGGCAAAGAGAAGACCCGTCGGGTCGTTGGTGTCAGTTGATCGGTACCTGGAGATGAGAGCATCAGCGGCGTGGAACTGGTCATCGAACAGCAGTCGCTGGACTTCAAGCAGGAACCGCCTCCGTTCGTTGGTCAAAAACGGATCTGACGGCGGTTGCGCCCCGGCGTGCGAAGCCAATAACCAGACAAGGCAGACGAAACTTCCCATGTATCGCATACACCGATGTTATCGGCAGTATGGGGAGTTTCCTACACTGTGCGTGCGGGGGAGGTCAGATGGTCGTTTGACCGGGGACGAAATCGAAAAGTTCGGTCTCGCGGTCGGAGGTCGCGGTGACCACGACGACGGAACCGATCTGATGGTACACCAGGCGGCAGCCGCGGCAGTTATGGTCGAAGAAATTGAGCCCATGGCGCATCGCCTGGGTCTCCTTGAGGTTGTCGGGGATGGTAAACTTGTCGGCCGGGACGACAAACACCGAGACCACTTTTTCCCCGGGATTGGCGTACACAAAGTGCGCCATCCGGGTCCCTTCGATCTCTTCGGTCTGGCCGCCGATCAGGCGCGCGCCGGCGATATCCGGGAAGACCCGGTAGCCGACAGTGTCGGTCGCGTACGCGAGTGCCGCGGAAGTCACCGCTTCATTCCGGTACGCGGACATACCATCCCGCGCGGACCAGTGGGCCCGTTCGAGCGGCATATACACATTTTGGTGACGATAGAATCCGGCGACCAGGTAGGCGGCGCCGATGGTGACAACTACGAGGGCCGCCGCGGCGAACGCGGAGGAGGCGCGCCAAAAGGGGGGCTTCTGGCCCGTCTGCGCTCCTTCCTCCCGATCGATAGCGTCAAGCTTGCCGAGGATCTTATGGCGAAGAGATTCTATTGTTCCGGCTTCCGCGTGATGGAGCTTCGCTTTGATAAAGGAATGCACATCTCCCTCGATCTTGTACCGTTCGAGGCAGTGATGGCATTTCTCCAGGTGATCATGCACCTGCTTGGTATCGATCTCCGAAGCTTCCTTGTCGAGTATGTCGTAAATAAGGTCGAGGGCTTCCTGACAATTCATTGTGCGAGGTCCTTGATATACCCGTTCTTCACTGCGTAATCGAACAATTTTCTCTGCAGTAGTTTTCGACCGCGGTGAAGCCGGCTCTTGACTGTCCCCAACTGGAGGTCACAGATCTCGGCGATCTCCTGGTAGGAGAACCCCTCGAGGAACGAGAGGATCACCACCATGCGGAAATCATCCGGCAGCTCTTCGATCGCTTTCTTAACATCATCGTCAAAGATCTTCGCGAAAAACTGCCGTTCCGGATCCTCTCCCGGCGTGGTGGCGGCCAGTTGGCCGTAGAGGAAATTGTCATCGATATCGTCAACATTGACCGATACCGGCGCCCTGGACTTGGAGCGGTACTCGTTGATAAAAATGTTCGTCATGATCTTGAACAACCATGCGCGAGCATTGGTACCCTTCTCGAACTTGTCCCAGAAGCGATACGCCTTGGCGAACGTTTCCTGGACCAGATCCTCCGCGTCATTTTCGTTCTTCGTCATGCGCAGAGCTGTCCGATAGAGCGCATCCATATGCGGCAGAGCTTCGCTTTCAAAGCTCTTTCTCTTCTCCAGTTCTTCCGATCTGTTATTCGCCATAGCTCTAACTCTATACCCTCGGAAGACCCGGAAAGTTGTGTAAACTCAAAGGAGAGAACAGAGAACTTTCGGCGGATGTTCCGTACCTGTAAACCATTTTGGTT
>JAMPYH010000174.1 GCA_023700785.1 Candidatus Zixiibacteriota bacterium | reverse complement strand
TCAGAATTCGGGGTGCCACGTCCCGATTGGGATTGACATGGATCAGTATTTCCTGCTTCCCGTCCCGGTCATAGTCGGCTCGACCGGCAATGCCATAACCGATTTTCCATTCGCCGTCTCCAGTGGCATCAGTTCCGGTCGCAAGAAACAGCAACGATGGAGCGCGGCCGATCTGCAGTTCGAATGCAAAAGCTGAGTCCGTTCTATAACCAATACCAGCGACACAGACGCTGCTGTCCGCGGAATCGACGAACGTCACAAAATCAGTGACTATCAAATGTATCGGCTGGTCGTTGAAAGTATTCCCATTGGTGGCCGAGTAGGCCCCGACTTGCGTCAGGTTGTCCTGGCCGACATCCGGATTTTGAATGTATATCAGGCTCTTGGCGGACAAAGCTGAGTCAAGTGTAGCTATTTGGCCGGGTAGATACATGATCTGTCGACTCTCCCAGGAGACTACCTTCTGCGATTCGAGGCTATAGGGGAGAATTTCTTCCCGTTTGTCATGGTCGATTTCCAGGGAATCAACGGCCAAGACTGGCGTCGACAGATAAATGGAGATGATCAGCGCGATCGCGCCGATGAAAAGACGATTGAACAATGCCCCGCGATGCAATCTGAGTATGTCCCCGCCACGAGTTGATTGACTGCCATAATATGGAGTATGTTGGGGGTAATTTCAAGAAAAATCTAGATCGTGACCGGCACCACTATTGCCAGATTCTACCGCTCATGAGCGCTTAAGATCAGAGTTCGTCCAGAGATTGTGCCCCGATGCCGGCGCTGTTGCCGGTGACTATCCGCCGGTGATAGTCGATCTGCCCCAGATGGTAAGCAAAATGGGCGATCAGGTGTGTCAAAAATCGCCCGATAGTGAACTGATGCCCGCCGACCGTGATCGGAAAAGGTCGCTCGAGATCGCTATCCGTGAGCAGGTTTAGCGTGGACTCCAGATCAGCAATTGCGGCGTCGATCTGCTCGGCCAAAACTCCCCTCGCGAGATCCCTGGCCGCGAATTCATACTCCCGATCACGGACATAGCCGGACTGCCCGATCTGCGCCCCGATAAAATGCCTCAGGTTTCCGGCCAGGTGATGCGCGAGCGTCCCTGCCGAGTTCCTCAGGCCGTCCGGCAATGCCCAGATCTGGCTGTCGTTATCGTACGCGTCGAGCTCCGCGCGCAGACTTTTCAGGTCGCGCACAAGGACACGTTTGATATTCTCGACCTGCGAGTTCGCCACTTATACCCACCCCTGCTCTTTGTAATAAGCGAAGCCGATCTTGAGCGCGTCGGCTACTTCGGCCGCCATCTGTTTATCCAGCGACTTGATGTGAAAGCAGGATTTCCCCTTGAGCGTTTTCATCAGCTCTGGCGGCATTTTTTTGGTCACTGAAGGATCGGCATAGACCGGCATAAAATAGAAACCGACGTAATTGCTCTGCACAATGGCGGCCGCGAAGGAGATCTCTTTCCGCTTCCGGCCGGCGATCTCAACTTCCTTTTTGGAGACCAGTTCATATCGCCCCTCAAAATCCGAGGTGGCGGTCAAGGGGGGTTCATACGCTTTGAGCAGTTTCTTAAGCCCGTTGAAAATCGTCAGTCGGTCGTCGGCCATGGGATCTCCGTGCGGCTGCTGGTTATCGGTGGTATAAAATATGGTCGCGCCGGCGGTTTGTCGAGTCCCCCGGTCCAGATTGGCGTCGCCCGGGCGGCCGCTTGACAATTCCCCTGAATGCGCTATTGTATGGTGGACTCGATAAGACCACAAACCCTCGACTGGCCGAATGTCGGAGAGACCATGCGAATCGCGATCCAGGGAGGGATAGCATCATTTCACCATGCCGCGGCGCTCTACTATTTTCCGCGGACTCCGCTCGACCTGATCCCGTGCGACCTCTTCAGCCAGGTGTGCGAGGCGGTCTCGGACGGCAAGGCCGACCGCGGCATCATGGCGATCGAAAACACCCTCGCCGGGTCGATCCTCCCGAACTACCTCCTGCTGATGGCCCACTCGCTGCATATCGTCGGCGAACTCCATCTCAAGATCGACCAGAACCTGATGGCGCTCCCCGGTCAAACGCTCCGCGAGATCCATACGGCTCGTTCACATCCGATGGCGCTCCTGCAATGCTCCGACTTCTTCCATGCCAACAAGTGGATTAAGCCGGAGCAATCGTTCGATACGGCCGATTCGGCGCGCGATATCAGGCAGCAGAATCTTCAGGGGGTCGCCGCGATAGCCGGACGCCTCGCGGCTGAATTGTATGAACTTGAGATCATCGCGGCCAATATCGAAAATCCGGGGAGTAATTTTACCCGCTTCCTTATCCTCTCGCGCGAGATGCTCCCTACTAACGCGGGGCAAAACAAGGCGACCGTCACATTCAGTATCCGCCACCAGCCTGGCGCGCTGGTTGAAGCGTTGCGAATATTCGGCGATCTTGGCTGTAACCTGACTCTCATTCAGTCGGTGCCGATAACCGACAAGCCGTATGAATACCTGTTCTGTGTGGATTTTGAATTCGACAGCGAGTCCGAATTCAACACGGCGCTGATCCGGCTCCGCCAGCAAACCGACGAACTTACCTTGATCGGCGCGTATCGGCGCGGCACACGAGCGCGCTGAGCGCTACAATCTGTCTTTGGCCTGCTTCACCCAGCGGGGGGCGTCATCGATCGTCTGTCGAAGCAGGAGGTTCAACTGCGCCGTGTGATGCTGCAAATGCCGCATGGTGTAGAATACCATCTCCAGGTTCGTCAGTTCCGGTCGTTTGGCACCGGCATTCAGATGCGCGTTCGCGGCATTCAGCGCCTGGACCGATAGTTTGTATTTCTGGCGGCTATGTGCGAGATAAGCCAATAGCTCTTGCCGCGAATATACTCGTGGCGGGAGAAGTCCGGCCGGATCCATTTCTTCCATGCCGAACGGCTCGGGAGGAGCGAACTTTTCGACGGTTTCGGACGAATAAAAATCGAGCCAGAAGATGGTATGATACGCAACGTACCAGAACTCCGGGTTTTTGCTTCGATCGCCCCAGACATGTTCCGGGCAGGATCTGATGGCGCTTTCGAGCGAATCGATCGCCGCCCCGCATTGCAGCCAGATCGCTTCCTTGGTTTGACTGTCCATGTGCGATTCACTCCATCCGCATTACGCCGATCATCCGGCGCTCTCGTACGCCGCTTTGATCCAGTCGATCAGTTCCTTGTCAACCTGGCCGATATCGGTAACTTTCACCTTGTAATTGCACATCCCACCAGCGGGCACCGCTTCGAGACGGCCGGCAACGTCGAGTCCCTTCACGTTTAGACCCACCTCGACCCGAGTGTTGGTGGCCGGACCGATCATGGCAAACTGCCTTTTGCGCCTCAGACTGACATACCCTTTCTTGGGTGCGATCTCAAAATCGCCGAACTGGTTGACCGCCGCCATCACTTTATCGTGGATCGGCCGCAGATGTTCTTTCGGCCCAGTGTCCATACCGGCAAGTACGTCGTCGGTTGACGCTCCGCTCGCGGCGGCCGCAGACGCGCCATCGCTTTTCAGCGCATGGTGGGTCAACGTGTTGGCGTCGCCATGACCTCGCCATGCTTGACCAGACCGCTTTTCCTGATGATCGCCCCAAGTTGCTCGAGGGTCTTGCCCGTTTTGGTCTGGATGTTCTTTAGCTGGGTTTGGATCCTTTGCTCCGGACTTGCCATCTCCATTGCCCTTTCAACGAGTATTCAACGCAGGTGTGATCGATGATATAAAAATTGCGCTCGTCTGCTCAGCTTTTGAAGCCGACCTTGGTGTGCGTCCCGTCGCAGAACGGCTTTTTCCCCGACTGCCCGCATCGGCAGAGCGAGGTCTTCTTACGAATCTCCTCGGTGCCGTCCTGGTGTTTGATAACGATATCGCCGGTAATGACCAGAGGACCGTCGAAGGTGACTTCGACCGTTGGAGTTGTCGATGTTGGTTCAGGCGCCGCTTCGGCGTCATTGCGAAAATACGACAGCGCTCCAGACGGGCATTTCTCTACCTGTGCCATGATCTGTTCGCTGGTGGCGCCATCCATCTGCACCCAGGGGCGCTCATTCGGCTTGAACACCGAGCCGAGCCCTTTCCAGCAGTTGGTCGAATGGATACAGAGTCCCGGTTTCCAAACGACCGTGATCTCGCCGTTGCTGTATTTTTTGGTGATATTGTCTCTCATGATCGCTCACCCGGCGAGAATGTCATGGTACTCGCGATGTTTATCGGACTCCGCTTTGGCGAACGGGCAGAGCGGCACAACTTTCCAGCCTTTTTCCCGGGCCATTTGCACGCCGGCTTCGACCAGTTTCCTGCCAACGCCCTGGCCTTTGAGCAGGGGGGAAACTTCTGTATGGTCGAAAATGACCAGGGTGTTGCTGGACATGACGTAGGTCATCTCCGCGATTCGCTCTCCCTCTTCCTCAATAAAGTAGCTCCCCTTGTCGCCGTCGAACTCGTGCTTGATTTCCATGCTGAAGATCTCCGTCCTTTTCAACTAGTCAAACTGAGTGGCGCCAGAAGCGGTTCCCAACGTCGGCATGGTATGAGTGCGAGAATCATCCTTATCGTTGCCGTCGGACGCGATCACCGGAGATCCTTTCTGGCCAGAAAAATGGACCACGCTAGGCCATTAACCAAGATAGCCATAACGGTCTCTTGCGGCAACAGCGATGTGCGGTCCCACTGCTCGAGTCGACCCCGTGGCCGGATGGAGGATCTGCCTACGACTTCAGCCGCTGTTCCACTCGCTCCAACCTCTTGATCAATTCTTCGTTTTACCTTGTAAGCTCTTTGATCGCCTCGATCAGCAGCGGCGTTAGTCGGCTGTAGTCCACAGATAGGTAGCCGTCGCTGTCGGATGTCGCCGCTTCGGGCAAGACCCCCTGCACCTTTTGCGCTGTAACGCCGACCTGCCGCTCGGCAGGGAATTAATTGCCGCTCCGGGAACTCCTCCAGGCGCCATGGATAAGTTACGCCGCTAAGGCGTCCCACCGCGTCGAGCGCGCTGGTCAGAAGCTTCATATCCTTTTTGAACCGTAGGTCCGAGCATACGCCGATCGTGCCGGTATAGCAGATATTCCCGACTACATGCAACGCCTGATCGGGAGTAGATGTACCTACCCCGACCCGTGCGCCGGTGGATGGAGTGGTCAGGGAAATGACCGGCGTCTGAAATGGCGGGAAGAGTGTAACTCCATACAGATCGAGCCGGCTTTGGGATCCGCTGGAAAGCGCCTTGAAGTACGGCGTGGTGGCGGGGCTTGTGGTGTTTCCCAATCGAAGTTCACCACCTGAGATCGATGCCTTGAGGAGAACCTGGGGAACTGTCGGGTCGGGCCGGGTCTCGATGGCACATTAAACAACCTCAACGCGGACTCGCCGCGGGCGGATTCACATGCGTGGTGTGAGCCGATCCAAGCAGGGCGGCGAATTCGGCCCTCGATTCCTCGGCAGCGAAATCGCTGATGTAGCGACCTGGCGACATCTGAAGCATCGCGCAAAGCGAACCGGTCGACCCGCTTTCTCCAGAAAGTATCGCGAGCGCTTCACGCGCCAGGATCCGATCCGCGCCTTCAGCCAGCGAACTGAGCACGACAAACCTGCAGCCGCCGCGCGGCGAGATCCGGATGCAATCGTCTTTGACCTTAAGGATGGTCTGGCGGGCCGCGTTAGCTACCGCCGCAATGTCGCGAGGAGTACGATGGCCAATGACACCGATCCTGACAATGGCGGGCAACGCATAGGGAGTGAACTGCGACGTTTCCATGAACTTGTCTGTTGGGCGAACAGGTTTCCCCGCGACAAAACGCGCCGACACAGCAATTTTGGCGAGTGTAACTGGATTGTGACTGTGTCAGCGATTGGGGAAATATATTACAAGAAGGGTAATTCAAGAGTTAATCATGAACAGTATCGCCCACTATAGGCGATAAGAATTGTCGCGATTTACCACGGTCCGGTGGCGTGTGGCGCTGAGGATAGGGTCACATTGGCAGGCGAATGGCGGCAGATATGTAGAGAGAAGCGGTCAAATAAGTCCCGCTTCTCTAATCCAATGGGTCGATTGCTAGCGTGAGACCG
>JAMPYH010000173.1 GCA_023700785.1 Candidatus Zixiibacteriota bacterium | reverse complement strand
CTCCGGAGTGAGCTTGTTGTCTTCGAAGATTTCCTGACTCATATGGGTATCGTTAACTTTCTCTACTACAATAGGTTGCCGGCACAGGCGGGCAACAAAAAACCCGCCAAACTCGGAGAGCGGCGGGTCCGTCTAAGTTGTTGTCTTACTAACTCTTAGATAGACCTCTCCCGCCGCGGACGACCGTACCCGTTGCCTGGGTATTGGCGAAGCAAACTTTCATGGCCATCAGTCTGTCCTTTCTCGCAGCGGTTTGAAGTTAAAAGTAAAGCCGTTATTACGATATCATTTCCAGAATGGTTGCGTCAATATATAGGCGCTCCGCCCGCTGTCAAACAAAAAGTTGACCGAACAAATTTCCGCCGGAGTTGATTTGTCCGCTTTCCCTGCCGATATACTGAGAGAGGAAAAGGACGCAACTCAGTTGCCCCCGACCGGTAAGGAATGACCATGTGTGTGCTTATTGTAGATGACGAAGAGATCATTCGCGTACTCGCGACCAAGATCCTTCAACGCGCCGGAATGACCACCCAGACCGCCGACTCGTCGCAGAACGGGCTCCGATTGGTGGCGGAGAATCCCGCTGTCTATAAGCTGGCTATTCTTGATCTCTCCATGCCCGGCATGTCCGGTGTTGACCTGATCCGCGAGATCCGCCGGTTCATTCCGGGTATTCCGTGCATTCTTTCCAGCGGCTATCCCATCAATGATTCCGATGTCTCCGATGACATCAAGCCGAACACGTTTTTTCTGCAGAAGCCGTACAAGCCGCAGGAACTCACTTTGCTGGTTCAAAGCATCCTCGGCACCACTCCGGTCAAGGTCTGACGCCGCCGTTCTCGTCTCCAGAAATCAGTTGGCAATCGCCGAATCTGCGTCTATACTTTCGCCATATCATGCTCGATCGGTTGGAGAAGCAGTAAATAGTGATTCGCGTTTTTTTGTCTATAATAGCCTCGTTGTGTCTCTTCGCTTCAGCCTGGGGAGCGACGGAGTTTAAGGTTGGGCTGTTCCAGGCGGGGGACTATACGCCCCACGGCCAGCTTCGGGAGTCCTTCAATCGCTCTCTCAAACTCATTGCGCCGCCCGACACCACATTTGTCTTTCAGGCCGGCGCCTTCAAATCCGCTCAATGGAACCGCGAGACCAGCCGAACCATGGCGCGGGAATTGGTCGCGATGCGCGAGCTGGATATCATTGTCACTATCGGACCATGGGTGGTTGAAGACCTGATCGCCGCCGGATTCACCAAACCGATCGTCGCGCTTTATCGCACCGACCCCGTCCTTGAGGGAATCGCGGACTCTGCGTCCCGACCGCGCTACAGAAATCTCACCGTGCAGGCAGTTCCCAATCGTATCAACGCCGACATCACGCTGCTGCACCGGTTAAGGCCCTTCAAAAAGCTTGGCCTGCTCTATTTTCCAAGCGGCGCCGATTCGACCATGGTTACCAGATATGTCACCTCGCTTACTCGGCAATTGGGCGCAGAGACGGTCACCGCCTACGGCTACAACAACATCGGCACCTACGCCTACTTGAAAGCGTATTCCGAACTTCCACCCGATGTTGACGCCATCTACTGCCTTCCGCTTTGGGGACTCGATGCTGACAAGATCCGCGAATTAGGTCAACGCTTCAGTACCGATCGCAAGATCTCCGCCGCGTGGGACGGATACTACGCTGTTGACAAAGGTTTTCTGGTCTCCACCGCAGGATTCCCGAGCGAGGCCGAAGGTCGCTTCGCCGCATGGAAAATGGTGCAGATCGCTCGAGGACGCTCGCCGCAATCGCTGCCGACCGAACTTCCTTTCATCGCGGATCTGAATATCAACGCGCAGACCGCCGCGAGGTTTAATATCGATGTCACCCTGGAGATGATCACTCAAGCTGACATGGTGAAGGCGGTTGAAGGATCCTCGCCGCGTCTCACCTTGACCGAGATCGTTCAACGCGCGCTGGATATGAACCCCGGCAAACAGGCATGGGATGAAGCCGTAGCTGTATCGCAAGCGCGCGCGTCCGCCGCCAGATCGGGGTATTACCCAAAGGGCTACATCGACGGTTCGGTGAATTATGTCGATGACAACCGGCTCGCCAACGAGCGTTCGATCGTCAGCGGGCCCGAACTGATCAAAAATGACCGCTATCGCGCCGCCCTCACTATTGAACAGCAGATATTCTCTCGAGAGACGACCACCGCAAGCAAGATCGCGGGGAGCGAAACGGCTTTGCGCATCAGCCAGGCAGATTCGGTTCGGGGTCGCCTCGAAACCGAGGTTACCCGCGCCTTTCTTTCCGCGCTTGAAGCCGAGGAACTTCTGGGAGTCGAACGCCGCCATCTGCAACTGGTGAACCATGGCGCGGAGCTCGCTCGCGGCATGCTGGCTACGTCTGAACGAGATCGCTTTGATATAACCCGTTGGCAGATCGAGGAGCTTAGCGCGCGACAGTCGATCGCCGAGACAGACGCCGCCCGAGGTATCGCGCGAATCTACCTGAACGGTCTGTTGAATCAACCAGGCGAGATACCGCTCCAGTTCGATACCGCGGCGTGGACTCCCGACGCTTTCTGGAAAGCATACGAGCTGATCCGGCCATATATTGTCACGGAAACAGCGCGCAAAAAGACCACCGGCCAATTACTGAATAATGCGCTTGCGTCGAACCAGACTCTGCGCGTCGCCGCAACCGCCATCGAAGCGCAACGGGCACGTTTGTCATCCGTCTGGTCATCGTTGTATCCAACCATAGGCATGCGGGCGTCGTTCGCTCTTGCCGACGAACTGGACGATACCCCGCTTTACGCCGAAAAAGAGAACTCCTGGTCGGTGGGCGCTTTTCTCCGCTGGTCGATCTTCGATGGCGGCAGGCGCGGCCAGGAGAGTCGCGCGGCGAAACATCGCCTACATGAGATGGAATATCTAAAGGATCAGGCGGGAGTCGATCTGATGGCCAGGATCAGTACTTTGGTCGAGCAGATCGCGACCTCGGCGACTCAGGTCTTGAGCGCTGAGCAGGAAACCGAATCGGCGACCGCGTTTGTCTCCGCCGCGCTGGACAGATATTCTTCAGGCAAGGAAAGCCAGCTTGCGGCCATTGATGCCGGCCGGTTGGCGCGCGACGCGCAGATCAAATTGATCAGCGCCCGGTTTACCTTTTTCGAGCAGTTGACCCGGCTGGCCTGCGAGGCCGGTTGGTCGCCCCATGCGGAGAGCATCTCCGCCGCCGACCTGCTGCATCGAAAGCTCGGCGCTTCCGCTCCATAGGTCGCCGGATGCCATGAGTACACTCCCGTTCCCCATCGAGCGCCTCGACACCCCGGCGATACTGATTGATTCCGAACTGCTCGACCGTAATATCCGCGAAATGCGATCATTGGCCGACCGCCACGGTATTGGTCTCAGGCCGCATGTAAAGAGCCACAAATCGATCGTTCTTGCCAACCGACAGATAGCGGCTGGCGCGATCGGGATCGCGGTCGCGAAACTTGGCGAAGCTGAGATCATGGCCGAGGGTGGTATTGCTGACATCCAGATAGCGAACCAGGTGGTTGGCCGCATCAAGGTCGAGCGGATGATCTCCCTCGCCAAAAAGATCTCCATTAGTTGCGCGGTCGATTCGATCGACAATCTGCGAGAACTTAGTGAACTGTTTGGCGCGCACGGCATGGTCGCAAACGTCCTGATCGAGATCGATACCGGTCTGCATCGAAGCGGCCTGGGCCGATGGGAAAATATCTTCGAGTTGGCGAAAGCCGCGTCCGCCTCTCCTCACGTTGCATTGCTCGGATTGATGACCCACGCCGGGCATGCGTACGCGGCGCAGGATCCAGCCGCTCGTCAACGAATCGGCATTGACGAAGGAAACCAGTTGGTGGCGTTTGCCGAGAGGCTGCGCCATGAAGGTATTCCCGTGCATGTTCTCTCGGCCGGATCCACACCTACCGCGGAATTCGTCGCCGCGACACCAGGACTGACTGAGCTAAGGGTCGGGAATTATCTGTTTAATGACGCTATTCAAGTCGCGCTTGGCGTGGCTGAGTGGGAGCGTTGCGCGTTGAGTGTCTTGACCACCGTCATCAGCGTTCATCCGGACAGGATCGTGATCGACGCCGGCAGCAAGGTTTTCAGCTCCGATGCCGGCGCTCACGGCTCCAGCCTCTTGTCTGGATATGGAAAGGTCGTTGGATTGTCCGCGACCGTCACTCGCTTATCTGAGGAGCATGGAGTGATAATGGGAGAATTCGCCCACTTGACGAAAGTGGGAGACCGCCTGCGCGTCATTCCGAACCACGCCTGCCCGGTGATGAATCTCGCGGAATCCGCCTGGCTCGTCGAAAGCGGGTCAGTGATCGGCAAGCTTGAGATCGACGCCCGCGCCAAAACCGCTTGAGGCTACCACGGCAGCGGCCGCAGTCCGCACAGTCTCTCCATAATGAAGATCACTGCGCAGCATATCAGCACGATGCTCGCTCCGCCAACTCGCGTCCAACGATAGAACGGCTTATCAACAAATCGTCCCGGCTCTACACCATGTAGTACCCTAAGCATCGCCCGGAAGTAGAAGATCGCCGACATCACCAGGAGCAACAGCGTAAAAACTGCGACGATTTTTACCCCTGATTCGAAAGACAGCACCGAAAACCCGATCAGCACGACCACCGAAAAGAAGGCGTACTTGCCGGTCAAATTAGACGCCAGCGGGACTTTTCGTTTCCCGATAAGCGCCGCTCCGGCGATCGCAAACAGGAGATCCCTGCCGATTACGGCGACCGCCAGCCAAACAGGGAAGTCGCGGAAAATTATCAGTTCGATCAATAGCACCGCGGCGAAGATCTTGTCCGCCAGCGGATCGAGTATCAACCCCAGGTCACTGCGCAAATTCAATTTTCGGGCGTAGTAGCCGTCAAGGGCGTCGGTGATCCCCGCAACCACCAACAACGCCAAACAGATAGCCGTACTGACCGAGTCATTCCGCCACAAAAAATAACCGATCAAGGGAGTCAGCGCGACTCGGGACAGGCTGAGCAGGTTGGGAATGAGCAGTAGTTCCGAAATAGGCATTTATGTCCGCGATTGACTGAGTTCGTATGCGACCCAGTAAGTAACGGTCCTTTTAGCGCGCGGCAAGATTCAAAAAAGGTACTGCACAGAATCGCGCCCCCTGCGTACTTTCTGTGAAAAGAGGGCTGCCTGCCGGCGCCCACGCCACCTGGTCACGCCAGCCGACATGTTTTCCCCGACAGGACCCGATCGCTTGACCGCTTGCGGTTAAGCAACAGAGGCAAACCGCCGACATTCTTACTGTTACGGCCGCATCCGCGCGCCGTGACCATGTTGGCGCAGGATGCGCTGAGTGACGTCCCCTGACCTCTAATGAAGCAGGGATGCCACCCATTGGATCGGGAATTGACGCGTGCGGCCCTCGGTTCTACCGCATACCGTGAGCAGCGAATTCGCTCACGGCTACTGGACTCGCGAACGATAATTCCACCCGATCCTACATCCGCGAATCGCCTACGCCGGAGTACGGCTTGACGCCGCCCAAGTCTCGGTCTCCAAGCGATTTGGCATGGTTTAACGGGTAAATTATTGTTGACAGTTTAATACTGGTTCGGCCTATTTAGGGAAAGGTAGGCCAAGGAGGCTCAGTTGACGCCGATTAACTCGAAAAGGAGGTTGGAAACTGCATCCATTTGTTATCGAATTTCCAAACACGTACATAGATTTTCTTAACGCTCTAACAAGAGGGAAGAGAAGCATGAAGCTCAAATGCCTTACTCTCACGTTGCTCATGCTGTGTCTTCTTGCAGGGACAGCGATGTCTGCTACCGTCGGTCGCATCACGGGCGTGATCACCGATTCGCAGACCAAAGAACCCCTTGTGGGTGTCTCTGTGCAGATTATAGGCACAACCATGGGCGCCATGACCAACGAAAATGGTCAATACAGTATTCTCAACGTGCCGACAGGAACATACACGTTGAGACTTACTGCGGTTGGCTTCGCGACGGTAGAGATCAGCAACGTCGAAGTTTCGGCGGACCTGGCTACCTACCAGAACGAAACCATGAGTTCCCAAGCAACCGATATCGG
>JAMPYH010000172.1 GCA_023700785.1 Candidatus Zixiibacteriota bacterium | reverse complement strand
GAAGTCGCCGGCGGATACTCCGAATAGACCGCGCCATGTTGAGCGATCCGTTCCGCGAGCTTTCTGTTGGTGGGGGGATAAACGATATCGAGCGATGTTCCCCAGACCGCGATAGTTTTGCCGCCGGCGTCAAGCGCGCCGGCATGCGCGGCGGAATCAATTCCTTCGGCCATGCCGGAGACGACCGTTATCCCGGCGCGGGCGAGATCACCGGCAAGTTTGGCGGTGAAATGGCGTGACCTCTCGGATGCGTGGCGGGTGCCGACAATCGCTACCAGTTTATCATCGATCTGCGCGGGTTCTCCCAGTCGAAAGAGAATGGGAGGCGGGTCGGCGATGCGTGACAGCGCGACAGGGTAGTCGGTCGATTCCGGAAAGAGGACCGCCCAGCCGAGCTGAACGATGCGGGCCGCGATCTCTCGCGCGGCCGCTGGGTCGGCCTGCGATCTTATGGCCGTCGCCAGCGCGTGCGACAGACCGGGGACAGCTTCGATCTCATGCACGGTCGCGCCAAGCGCGTTTGACGCCGACCCAAAGCGCTGGATCAAGCGATTAAAACGACCCTTGCCGATCCCCGGGACCTGCAACAATGTCAGGGTATCAGTTATCCGTTCTTTCAATTCGCTGTTCGTCAAGAGTACGCTCTATCGCATGAAGAAAATCATCGGCTCCCGCTTTCGAGACCGCCGACAGATAAGTATAGTCATCCGGCAGTTTTTTAGAAATTGCCTTTACCTTTGCCGAGGTCAACGTGTCGATCTTGGAGATAACAGTCAGCGAAGGTCGATGCACTAGTTCGGGATCAAACGCGGCCAATTCTCCCTCCAATACTTCACGCGTCTTGATAATATCTTTTTCATTAATGTCAATCACATAGACCAGCACGCGGGTTCGCTGAATATGTTTGAGAAACTGGATGCCAAGCCCTTTTCCCTGCGAAGCGCCTTCGATCAATCCCGGGATATCCGCCATGACGAATGATTTGTACTCGCGGATCTTGACGATCCCGAGATTTGGCACCAGTGTCGTGAAGGGATAATCGGCGATCTTGGGGCGTGCCGCCGAGAATGACGCGAGAATGGTCGATTTGCCGGCGTTCGGCAGGCCGACAAGGCCGACATCGGCGAGTAGTTTTAGCTCCAGCGCGAGTCGGCGATGTTCCCCCGGCGCGCCGTCCTGCGCTTTGCGCGGCGCCTGATTGACCGCGGATTTGTAGAACGCGTTTCCATGGCCCCCCTTGCCCCCTTTGGCCAGGATCACTTCCATCTCCGGTGTATCAAGGTCCGCCACCGTTTCACCGGTATCGAGATCTTTGATCACCGTGCCGACCGGAATGCGCAAAAGCGTGTGGCCTCCTGATCGCCCGGTGCGAAGGTCACCTTCGCCAAAGCGACCCTTCTCGGCTTTGTAAATCTTGCGATAGCGGTAGTCAAGGAGGGTGGTGAGATTCGGGTCGGCAACAGCGATCACATCGCCGCCGCGTCCGCCATCGCCGCCATCCGGCCCCCCCTTGGGAATATATTTCTCCTGGCGAAAGGCGATACAGCCATGTCCGCCATCACCGGCAAATACTTCTATTTCAACATAATCAATGAACATCCGGGCCAATATCCCGTGCGGCAGGCTGGTTGTCAACCGCTCAATCCGGCGCGTCAAGACCGGTTGACTCCGGCGGAGAAACGTGCCATATTGGCCGGTCATGAAGACGCACCAACAGGATACCGTCCCGACCATCAATCAGCGCAAACGTCAGTGGTATGAAGAGACCTCGCTCGTCTTAGGCAAGATCTGCTACCGGATGGGTTTAACACCCAATTTCCTGACGGGCGTTTCGCTGGTCTGCGCGCTCATTTCCGGCATCTATTTCTGGAAAGCAAGCATGGGGTGGGGGGTTTTCTGGATGCTGATGGCCTCGTTTACCGATATGCTCGACGGTTCCACCGCGAGAGCTGGGAAGATGGGGACGGTCTTCGGCGGCATCCTCGATCATGTCTCGGATCGGTACGGCGAGTTCTTCATCCTTGCCGGTATTACGATGTCCGGCACGGTGCATCATGGCTGGGGGATCTTCGCGCTCTTCGGGATGCTTATCGCCAGCTACACTCGCGCGGCGGCGGAGTCGATCGGCAAGCTCGAGAATTGCGCGGTAGGGATCATGGGGCGGCTGGAGAAGTTCATCCTGATCATCTTTGGCGCCGTCATGGAGATCTATTTCCCGCAAGGGACCTGGCCGCGCGGCGGCTGGCTTGAGTTCGCCCTCATTATAGCTGGCGCGACTTCGACCATTACGTCGGTGCAGCGACTCATCTACGCCCGCAAGCTCCTTGGCGACCGGCAGGAAGTATAACCGGCTCGTTCAACCTCCTATCCTCGGAAAGAGAACATGATCACGGCTATCGGCAATCCGGTATATGATTACATCAAGACGCCGCGCGTTGACACCAAGACGCGCATTCTCTCCGGCTGTTCCACCAACGCCGCGCTGGTATTAGCCAGGCTCGGCAAAGACGTAAAGCTGATCGGCGCGGTCGGCGACGATATGCGGGAGCAGTTCATCGCTGATATGCGGAAATATCATATCACGCCGGAAATGACACCTTCAAAAGAAACCGGCGGGTTTTCACTGATCTACTACGACGCGTTTGGCAATCGGACGCTGGACCTGTTGGGCCGCGCTGAGCCGATCCCGACGCTCGATCCAAAGCTGTACGCTGGTTCCGAGGCGGTATTGATAGGGCCGATCCTGAAAGAAGTGTCGCTTAAAATGGTACACGCGATCCGCGACAACTTTGATGGGCTCTATTTCCTCGACCCGCAAGGTCTGCTTCGCGGCATGGACGAGAACAAGCGGATCCATCACGGGAAACCTGACGGCATTGAGGCCGCGTTCAGCCGGTTTGATATTGTCAAACCGAACGAGATGGAGGCCAAAGTACTGACCGGGATCGACTGCCGTGAGAATCCGTATGAAGCGGCTCGCATTCTGAGATCATGGGGGCCGAAGATCGTGATAGTCACGCTCGCGGAACTTGGGTCGGTGATATACGACGGAAATCAGTTCATCGATATTCCGCCGTACGAGATCGACCTGATCGACGCGACCGGCGCGGGGGATACCTATATGGCCGGATTTACTTTTGAATATCTGAAAACGGGCGATCTGCGCAAATCTGGATGTTTTGCGTCCTGTACTTCGTCGATCATGATCGAGCACGTCGGGCCGGATTTTGTGATGACCGAAGCGGAGATCCGCCGCCGTCAGGCGACCCTGCTGGCTAAGACCGCTTACAAAGTTCGGGTCGGCGTCAATATCGGGTAATCATTCCACTCTTGACTTGCTGACGGGATAGGTTAGCTTAAGAATAACCTATCACAGGGGAGTCGTTCATGACAGCATTTCTCCGGGCGGCACGCAAACTCATTTCGTTTAGTATAATTCTCTCAAGTATTGCAGCCTCACTCGTTTCAGCCCAGGACCAAAAGACGTTTCGCGTAGATAGCTACATTCCACAGAGGTTCGAAGATTGGGGATTAAAGGTTGAAGGCGGAGCGTCTCTAAGTGGCTCGAACGATGAGGACAGATCCGGTTCTACTTATAATCGTAGTAGGGATGATTATTCCGCGGGTAGATTCAACTTTTTTGCCTCGACAGATTACAAATTTCAAACACCATTGCGAAGCATCGTGATCAGCAGCGGTTTTCAAGCTACCCTGGAGGATCGGGATGACGAGTACTCAACAGCACAATCGAACGGCTATAATTCGAGTTACACCGAGGAATCGCAAACAGAGTACAGCTCGTACTCGCTCTATTTCACTCCACGCGCCGACATTCTCAGCTACCTTCGTGGCGATTTCTTCGGATCGGTTAGGGGAAGTATGAATCTGCAGATGCGACAGTCACTGGACGGATCAGCAGAAACCGACAGGGAGGATCTGAGGCGGTTTGTCGACGGCACTATTGTGGAGAGTCACAGTTCCGAGTACGAATCAAGTTACGGTCGCAACCGAAGTATAAGTGGAACTGTATCCCTGGGAATGGGCATTGGAAGAAAGTACGAAGGTCGGTATGGCGCGGTGGCACTCGCGCTTGTCGACGAACTGCACCGAAACGGACTGGTTGCGAAGGAACCGACGTATGAACAAATGCAAGCGATCTGTGACATTCTCTTCGGTTTCTTGAACGAGCATCAGATCGATAGCCGGATCTTTCGGATCGAAAAGCTTGGGTCCGTGTTAGAGTTCTTGAAGGAGCAAGGGATAACCGAGGACCTTGGCGCAACTGGACCATTTCTCCTCGAAGACATCGTTTCGTATTACCCGAAGTTCAGTCGAGAGTTCGGCAGCCGACTTCGCGTCGGCATTGGGGGAGAATGGTATCTGGACAGGAGTCTTTACGATAGGAGAGGCCGAGCCAACTCGTTGGACATTATCTACTACAATGACAGCGCGAGCACCGTCGACACGATCACTGGATCAAGCTCCTATACTTCCTCGTCGAGCGAGCACTATTCAACGCAGATGCCGTTCATCTTCCTGATGGGGGAGTACTCGTATCCCATATCACTCCGGTGGCAATTCAACTCCGTTGTTGAGATGCGCTCGTACTTTGAAGCAGTGCGACAGCTAGGGAACCGTGAGGCCAGGTATTCCGATTATTATGGGGTTAACGCACAGCTTGGAGTGACCTGTGTCATTGACACTCGGACCTACGCTTCCTTGACAGTCTGGTCCGAATACCGCGCTTTTACCGCGCCCGGCCTCTATAACAACAATTCCCCTTCGGCGGACGAAAAACAACACGAGGTCGACTATTCAGTAAGGGCCAACCTACAGTACCGAATATCCGTTCCTACCGCTTTGTCTCTATCAGGTTCTATCGACGGTTATGGTCGCAAGTTGGCTGACTATGACGTGGACACTGACCAGCTGCAATACAATGTAGGTGTCAGGCTGAGTCACTGGCTATTTTGAGAGCCTCAAGCCGCCTCTGCCAACCGTTTCTTCATTGTCTCCATCGGTCCATCATTTTATATTCCGCCAATACCGGGATAACTTCGCACTGACATCGCGCGCTTAGCAATCAGATCCTACATATCGCATACCAAGGAGGACGTATGTCTCAGAATGGAACATTCACCACGTGGCCTGTCTCGCGCCGACGGATGCTTGGACACCTTTGTGTTGGCACCGGCGCGGTCCTGTCGGGTCTTGGCATGTCATCCCTCGCCGCGCAGACCACCGAGCGGGGGAAAGTACTGCTCGACAAAATGGGAACGCTGCCGAAAGGGCTGGAGCAGGCGGTCAATTTCCCGTTGATCGAGGCGTTGCTCGGGAGACGCGCGCGCCGCTTCGCGATGGGGAACGAGATCCCGGACGGCGTGCTGGCGTATAAATCCAAGCACGCGCCAATGCCGCTCTCGGACCTTGAACAGATGCTGGTCCTTGCCGCGGTCAGTGGCAACAACGGCTGGCATTACATGCACTACCGGGCGAAGAAATACGCGCCGAAGCTTTCCAATTATTCCAACGCCGCGGGAGGGCGGACATTCCCGTCGTCAGCCGGATTCCATACGGTCGAGTTTTTCTTCACTGACGACAACGGCATCTACTTTCTGCCGACGCGAGATATGGCGGCGGTGGACGCTAGGTCTGCCGGCGGCGAGTACGATCTGGAAAGCTGGTTGAAAGCGCACAGGTCGCGCATCAAGAAACTTGACGACAAGCGGCTGTATCTTCCCGCTGAAGAACCATATCTCGAACCGCATAACACCTGGTGCGTGAATGTACCGGGAAGCACGTTGATCATTCCGATCGCCGATGTCGCCCAGCATATGATCGCCGCGCTGGCATACTTGACGCAGAATGGGAAATGCCTGATCGATGATATCAACGGCAAACCGATCCCCGGTATCGAGAAATACAAACATATGGTCGATCCCAACGCGCCGTATCCGATCTCTTTTCTTGAGCAGTATATCCTGACCGAGACGGTCGCCGAGAGTTCGACCTCCTGTTATGCCGGGATGTTGATGTTGCAGGCGCTCGGATTGGGCGGCTGGATGTTTGACGGGATCGATCAGTTCTCACTCCTGGGCGCGAGCGGCAATCCTG
>JAMPYH010000001.1 GCA_023700785.1 Candidatus Zixiibacteriota bacterium | reverse complement strand
CCACCGCTGCTTTGGGGAGCGGAGACTCCCGCAAATGCTTGCCGCTTGTCCGCTGGCAGATTCGAGCGGTATCTCCGAGGTCGCGCTGTTTTTCCTGTACGAGATACCGGAGACGGAACGAGTGGAATGGGAGCGGATGTTGACCCTCGCGGTCTCCCTCTACAGCCTGCGCCGTAATATGGCGAGCATAGCCGGTGCTCCTCAGCCGATCGAGCTTTCCACCGACAATTCGGATCGGATCGCCCCGCTCATCAATCAACTGAACAACCATCTCTCAGCGGTGATCGGCAACGCCGACCTTGCTGCAGGGAGGGAAGAGGTTTCAGGCGAGCTGAGGAATCAGCTCAAAGCGATAGCCTCCGAAGCAGAGAACGCCGCGGCATTACTTAACCGGTCCCTGGTGGTCAACTCCACCTCCATAGTCTCAACAGAGCATAAGGGAGAGACCATCAATCAGGCGGTATCGGCTGTTCTCCACGAGGCCCGGATTTCTGGCAACCTCTATATGGCTGGCGGGCGTCCGCGCGAAGTTGATCTGCGACTTAACGATATCTCGGATATATCATTTAACGACAATGAAATACGGCAGTTATTTGAAGCTGTACTTAATAGATTCGCCGCTATCGCCTCGGAAGAGGATGTCATTTCGATAGCGACCTACATCCAGGCCGGTTTTGTCTATCTCGACATCTCGCGCCATCGCAAGAACTTCCCGCCGGTTGAGCCGGTCGCCGAGTTTGGCGAGTATCAGCTGGCTGACCAGGCGCTCCAGCATCGACCCTCGGAAGTATTCCTCAAGCCGGTAACTCAGGGGATATGCTATTTCGCGGCTGACCAAACCGGCCCGACTCCGGCCTACCTGAGCTTCAAGTTCCCCCTGAAAGCGTCTCATACAGCCTCGCAGGCCGCTTCTCATGCCCGCCAGTTCGCGGTTCTGGCCATAGATGATCAGGCCGTGATTCTCGACCTGATATCGGCGATGTGCCAGTCGCTTGGCTACCAGGTGCAGACTGCCTCCTCCGGGACCGAAGGAGTCCGGTTGGCGGCCGCAAGTCGCTTTGATATCGTGCTGACCGATCTGGCCATGCCGGACCTTACCGGGCTGGAGGTCGCCCGCCAAATACGCAAACTTCAGCCGGAGATCCCGATCATTCTGGTCACCGGCTGGGAAGCCGGACTTGATCAAACTGAAGTTGGGACTGCCGGTATTACCGAGGTATTGCTCAAGCCCTTCCGGATAGAACAGCTCACCGATATCATTCGGGCGGTAGCGGCCAAACGGTCGTAACCGCAACTAATTTCGCTCCCTCTCTCAACCTTCCGGACTTTTTACCGACAAAGACAAGGTACAGGTGCGGTTATACTTATGGACAAAATGACCATTCTCGAAGATATCTCAAGAAACGACGACATTCTGTCTCTGCCACAGGCGCTCAATGAGTTGCTTCGCGAGATAGAAAAATCAAATTACTCGACAGAATCTCTGGCCCGGATCATTCTTCGGGATCCCGCGCTGACCAGTCGGATTCTCAAACTGGCCAACTCGTCGTTCTATCAGCGCTTCAGCCGCACTACTACTGTCCAGCAGGCGGTGCAAGTTTTGGGGATCAGCACGGTTAAGTGCATGGCGCTTTCCTCCTCAGTGCTCAATCCCGAGCGGTACGAAAAGGTCTCATTTGTCAATACAAAGCATCTTTTTGCCGACATCCTGACCGTCTCCGTCGCCGCGGAGAAGATCGCCAAGGCGGCCGGTACTAAAGCGACAGATGAAGCCTTTATCGCCGGACTGTTGCACGATGTCGGCGTGCTCTATTTCATCAACCATTATCCGGATCAATACAAGAAGATCGCGCAGAAACAGATCCGCGCGACGTCACTGTCTGCCGCGGAAAAACAGGTCTTCGGCATTGACCACTGCGAGGTTGGCTACTATCTGGCGGTACGTTGGCGGCTGCCTGTTTCGATCTGTGAGGCTATCAGGGATCATCACTCTTTCGCCGCGCTGGTTCCCGGAGAGTCGGTGACGAATATCATCCGACTGGCCAGTCTGCTTGGGCATACCTCCGCGGACGATTACGGTTGGGATCCGGTAGAGCGGATGACCCGCACCAATCAGATCGCCCGGTTGTTGAGCCTGACCAAGGATCAGATCGAAGGGATCTCGATCACCTTGATGACTGACGCTCTTGCCGCCGCGGAGTTCCTCAATACGAGCATCGGCAATGTCGAGGATCTGCTGATGCGCGCCAATAAAGAGATCTGGCGCACCTACCTGATCGTACACAACCTGTTCCAGGAACGTCAGGAATTGAGCCAGAAGCTGCTTAAAGAAGAGCGGGATAAAGGCGCGGTTGAGTCCAAGAATATCGCGATCGCGACCCTCTCCCATTATGTCAACAACGCCGCGATGGCGATGTACGGCCGCACCCAACTGTTACGCCAGCGGCTCAAACGGGGCGACACGCCGCGCGTCCTCGAGACCCTGCCCGCCAGCCTTGATGTGATCGAAAACGCCGTCCGCAAAACGGTCGCCGTGATCGCGGAGATCAAAGAGATATCCCCTATCGACGAAGTCGAGTTCTACAATATGTCCCAGGCGATGAAGCTCGATGACCGTATCGAACGTCGGATCAAACAGCAGTCCGAAGAATCAGGTTTGGTGCTTCCGGACGAGACGATGTTCGAGGAAAATCCGAGCCGTTGACCTGACGGTGTCAATTGCATACCTTTCAACGCATGCTGCGTTACCTGACATCCGGTGAATCCCACGGTCCGCAACTGACCGCGATACTTGACGGTCTCCCTGCCGGCCTGACCATCGATCCCGTCGCGCTTGACTTCCAGATGAGCCGTCGCCAGAAAGGGTACGGTCGTGGCGGCCGGATGAAAATAGAGCAGGATCGCGCGGAGATCGTCTCCGGCGTTCGGCATGGGAAAACGCTGGGAAGTCCGATCACGCTTGTCGTACGCAACAAGGACTGGGAGAATTGGACCGAGATCATGCATCCGGTCAACCCGCTGCCCAAATCGCTTGATCTGCGCAAACAGCGCCTTGCCTATGATACCGCCACACCGCGGCCCGGCCATGCCGACCTTTCCGGCGGCATCAAATGGAATCACTACGATCTGCGCAACGTGCTGGAACGTGCCTCGGCGCGGGAGACCGCGGCTCGGGTCGCGGCCGGATCGCTGGCTCGCCAACTCCTCGAATATTTCGGCGTACAGTTTGCCACGCATGTGGTGCGCATCGGCGAAGTCGAGCTTACGAAAAGAATGAATCTCGCTGACGTGCGTCGAGTGCAGGAGATAACCGAAGCTTCGGCGGTGCGCTGCCTCGACTCCGCCACTGAGAAAAAGATGATCGAGGCAATTCGCCAGGCCAAGAAGAAACGTGATTCGCTCGGCGGCGTAGTTGAACTGATCGTTCGAGGATTACCGGTCTCCCTGGGCGGTTTCTCGCAATGGAATGATCGTCTCGATGGTCGGTTGGCGGCGGCGTTGATGTCGCTCCATTCGGTCAAAGGGGTTGAGATCGGGATGGGCTTCAGGGCCGCTGAACTTTGCGGCTCGCAAGTACACGACCAGATCTATTACGCGGCAGGCGCGCATCCGGCCAAAAAGGACTTCTACCGTAAGACCAATAATGCCGGCGGCCTCGAAGCAGGCATCACCAACGGCGAGGACATTGTCGTTCGAATCGCCGGCAAACCGATCTCGACGCTAAACCAGCCGCTCGACTCAGTAGATGTAAAGACCAAGAAGCCGGCCAAAGCGATGGTGGAGCGGACTGATAATTGCGTCATCCCGGCCCTTGGCGTGGTCTGCGAAGCCGCCGCCGCGCTGGTTTTGGCGGAAGCGTTTCTGGCCAAGTTTGGATCCGATAACCTCGAGGAGACCGAGCGGAATTACCGCGCGTTTCTGGATACCCCGTATTAAGCTAATCAACGATCTTTGATAGGAAGTTCAGGAGAATAGGAGTTCTCATGCAATTTCGAACCACCTCAGGCAAACTTCAGGAGATCTCAGCCGATTGTATCGTGCTTCCGGTTACCAGCTTTAGCTCGGTCAAGTCCGGCGCCCTAAAGCAGCTCGACAGCGCCAGCAAGGGGGCGGTTAGTTCGCTCGCGAGTTTTGGCGAGTTCTCCGGCAAGACCGGTGAGATCAGTTCCATCTACAGCCCGCAGGGATTCAAATCCAAGCGAGTGCTTTTGGTCGGACTGGGGGAAGAATCCACCCTTACCGCCGACAGTTTCCGCGCCGCGCTCGGCAATGTCTCGCGCGCCAAAGCGTTGACCGGCAGCCGCAAAGCGGTGGTCTATTTCGACGGCTTCTCGGACGACGAGTTTTTCCAGGCCGCGATCGAAGGATATATGCTCGGCTCATTCAAGATGAACGAGTTCCGTTCCGGCGAAGCGAGAAAAGACAGCAGTAAATTAACCGACCTGCTTTTCGCCGTCAGCGATAAGCGAGAGCTTGGTCCGCTGCAGGCGGCGATCAAGCGCGGTCAGATCATCGCCGAAGGGCAAAATCTCGCCCGACGGCTGGCGTTCACTCCCTCCAATTATCTAACTCCGCGCATTTACGCCAGGAAGATGCAGGAGCTCGCGCGCAAACACCGGATCCACTGTCGGGTGCTCGATGAGAAAGCGATCGAGCGGGAGAACATGGGATGTCTGCTCGGCGTCTCACGCGGTTCCGAAGAACCGCCTCGCTTTGTCATTCTTCGCTACAATGGGCGACGGGATGGTCAGAAGCCGGTGGTGCTGGTCGGCAAAGGAGTGACCTTCGACTCCGGCGGTATCTCTATCAAACCGGCCGAGAATATGCATGAGATGAAGGGGGATATGCATGGTTCCGCCACAATGCTGGCCACTATTATCACCGCCGCTCGTCTCAAACTCCCTCTCAACCTGGTGACCATTACGCCTTTGACCGAAAATATGCCATCGGGGACAGCGACCAAACCCGGCGATGTTCTGGTCTCGCGCAAAGGGATCACGGTCGAGATAATCAACACCGACGCCGAAGGCCGTCTGATCCTTGCCGACGCGCTGGATTACGCCAATACGTTCGAGCCCCAGGCAGTGATCGATATCGCGACGCTTACCGGCGCGGCGTTGTTTGTGCTCGGCTACGCCGGAGCTCCGGTGCTTGGCAATAACGACGACCTGATGGCCCAGCTCGCGTCAGCGTCCGACGCTACTGCCGAACGAACCTGGCGGATGCCGATATGGGATGAGTTCCGCGACGCGATGAAAGGGTCGATCTCCGATCTGATCAATTCGGGGGGAAGGCCCGCGGGCACGATGACCGCCACGGCGTTTCTCGAGAACTTCATCGGAAACTGGCCCTGGGCACATATCGATATCGCGTACGTCGATCATGAACCGAAGGGGAGACCGTATCAGCCAAAAGGCGCCACCGGATTTGGGGTGCGACTCCTGACGCATGTTTTGACCAACTGGCACCGCCCCAAAAAATGACGATCGGTTCAATTCAAACAGCAACGGCCGGATCAGATCGATCCGGCCGTTCCTGCATTGATTTGTCAATGCGTCATTTCGCGGCGGTGGTCTTGGGAGCCTTTGACCAGGCAGGCGCCCAATCTGTCCCCGGTCCGGTGAGACGCTTTAAGTTCGAGCCGGTGATATCGCAGATATAGATCGACCCGTCATGCGTCGAGAAGGTCAGCCACTTCCCGTCAGGCGACCAGGACGGCGCGACCGGGCGCATCGCCGTACTTGCCGGCGGCTGGTAGATAACATATTGCGTCTTTAGGTCCGGAGTTGAGATCCATACGCCGGAGTTCTGGAGATCCGAGCGAACATAGGCGAGCCACTTGCCATCGGGTGACCAGGCCGGCGCGACACAGTTCAGCATCTTTTTGGTCTGGATCTTCACCGAATCTACGGACTTCATAAATCCGGCCTTATTCAATACGGCGATCCCCTGAGGCTTGTTGTCGTACATATGCACGAACGCGACATCCCCTTTGGCGCTGACCGTGGGCGACATGAAGAACTCTTTCATGTTTTGCCAGTCTTTGCGCAGGAGAACCTGATTGCCGCCTTCATCATCCATCGAGCAGATCTGATAATTCGGCGACGCGGCATTTACAATATTGGCGTTCATATCGCGCGTGAAATAGATGGTGCTGCCGTCAGCGCTCCACTCTGGATCCCGTCCGCCGACATCCATGCTCAACCGTCGCCACCACAGGGTATTGCCAACCGCGGCCGAGTCGAGATAAGCCACAAAAACGTCGTAGATCTTTTTCACGCCGCCGGAGTTGTCCGGCTCCTGGAACTGGACCTTGCCTGCTCGGGTAAAGGCGATCCGCTTGCCGTCAGGCGACCAGCTGATGCGGCCATCGGCGTTCTTGATCTCGGCGACCCGTTGCTGGCGCTGGCCGTCGGCATCCATCATCCAGAGGTCATTATCTCGAATGAAGGCGATCTTGCCCGTCGGACGGGGTGGAATGGTTCCTGCCAGCGAGGCCGGCAGTTTGGTCTGGGCAAAAGAAGTGCCGCCGTCGGACAAGCTGCCAATAAGCAGTGCCAGGGCGGCGGCAGTAAGGGTCCACAGATGTCGTTTCAATCTATCTTTCTCCGGTTAAGCTAGGCGTGTCTGTTCACGACAAGATAGGTATGAATCGCCACCTGTCAAGCAACGGAAACAGCCGGCTTACAAAGTGAAATACTTCTTCAGCGAGATCCGGGCGCGAATACCTGACATCTTCAGGTCAACACGGCTGTCCGGGGACTCATTGTACGTGGCGACCACTTCCTGGTCCGCAGAATTATACCACGCGACATTGTTAAAGTTCAGGTGTAAATAGTTCGCCTCGGCCGCGAACGCCATGCCGGCGAAACCGATCGGGTAGTCCAGGCCAACGCCCAGGCTGAATCCCGGGGCGTTCCCCTTAAACTCAGCATTGGTCCCCTCTGGGGCAGCGGTCGCAAGGTTCAGATTCTGGTACTCCGCAAAGAGATCCCAGGCAACCTGATAGTAGCCAATGGTACCGGTCATCCACGCGGACCCGCCGATGATCTCCTGGCCGGCCAAACGGGGATTCCAGATAGAGTAGTTGATGCCGGTATAAGCGCCGTACACCTTGATCTCCGACTGCGGATCAGTCAACTGAACCGGTGACCCTGCCGGAGGAGCGTAGGTGATCGTTCCGGTCAGCTTTTCGCCGGTCTTCAGCCAGAACTCGCCACCGGCCATCCACGCCACTTTCTTGCTTACGCCAATTCCTAACTCGGCACCAGCGGCATACGCCTGGCCAAGCCAGGAGAACTCGCCGCCGGAAAGCGACGAATTAAGGTGATTGGTGAACGAGTTGTATTCGTTGTTCCGGTTGATCCGGTTGGCGGAAAAGCTGGCCGAGAACCAACCGACTTTTTTCGCTTTGTGTTTTCTCTCAGTTTTTTTCAGGAATTGGTTGACCATTTCCTGTTCCTGAGGGGTCGGGGCGGCGATCGCTGCCGAGGCGATCAGGGCGGCCACCGTCAGAGCGAGAGCTAAACGGACACGCATTGTTCCTCCAGAGTTCGAACTTGTTCCTGATAGTCGTTAGGTAAAATATCGGCTCTCTAGAGAGGATTCTTGAATACCGGACCGGCCGGACCTTTTATGAAAAAGGCGGGCTTTCGACCCGCCTTCGCTCTCTGCAAGCTCATTAATGCTAAACTGTTCAATCTTTGACCGTCGAATAATCCATTCCGGCCAGCTGCTTGTACAGGTTCCAGCGACGTTGGCAGTCTTTCTGGCCCGCCTCAAGCAACCATTTGGCTCGTTCCGGATCCTTTCCCAGCAACGTCCGCCATCTGTTCTCCGCGTAGGCATACTGCTCAAACGGGATCGACGGCTCTTTGCTGTCCAGTTGCAGCGGATTCTTCCCCTGGTTCACCAGATCCGGGTTATATCGATAAAGCAGCCAATGGCCGGACTTGACCGCCAGTTCCTCATGATCCATCCCATGCGCCATATCGATACCGTGAGCGATACAGTGACCGTACGCGATGATCAGCGAGGGGCCGTTGTATTTTTCAGCTTCGACAAACGCCTTCACCGCCTGGTTGTGACTACCGCCGATCGCGACTTGCGCCACATAAACATTGCCGTATGACATCATCATCAGGCCAAGATCTTTCTTTGGCGCCGCTTTGCCGGCGGCGGCGAACTGCGCCGTCGCGCCACGAGGGGTCGCTTTCGACATCTGGCCGCCGGTGTTGGAATAAACTTCGGTGTCGAGCACCAGCACGTTGACATTCAGCCCTGACGCCAACACATGATCCAGACCGCCGAAGCCGATATCATACGCCCAGCCGTCGCCGCCGATCACCCAGACCGATTTATTGACCAGGAAATTAGCGACATTCTTGAGCGCGACTACCTTTTCGGAGCCGTCCAGCTTGTGCAGTTTATCCTGAAGCATCTGCACGCGGACGCGCTGCTGCTCGATCCCGTGCTGTGAGGACTGGTCGGCGGTATGTAACTCGTCATACATTTCCGGGACCAGATCTTTGACCAGCTCAAACGCGTACTCTTTGAGCTTGTCGGCGGTCAAACGCATGCCGAATCCAAACTCCGCGTTATCTTCGAACAGCGAGTTGGACCAGGCAGGACCGCGGCCATCGGCGCGTTGACAATACGGCGTTGTCGGCAGGTTGCCGCCGTAAATTGAGGAACAGCCGGTGGCGTTGGCGCACAACGCTCGATCGCCGTACAACTGAGTTACCAGTTTCACATATGGAGTTTCGCCGCAGCCGGCGCACGCTCCTGAGAACTCGAAGAGCGGCTTCACGAACTGCGACCCTTTTGGCGTCTCAAGATTGTACAGCTTCGGATCGGTATCCGGCAGCACGTTGAGGAAGAAGTCCCAGTTCTTTCGCTCCTGCTCGCGGATCGGCTCCTGCAAGGCCATGTTGATCGCTCGGAAGTTCGACTTCGTTCCGTCGGCATTCTTTTTCACCGCCGGGCAGGCATTCACGCAGACCACGCAGCCGGTGCAATCTTCCGGAGCGACTTGCAGCGAATAATACATCCCCTCGAACTGTTTGGTCATCGCCTTGACATACTTGAAGTCGGCGGGAGCTTTTTCGATATAACTCGCGTCAAATACCTTCGGGCGAATGGCGGCGTGCGGGCAGACCAGCGCGCAGATATTACACTGGATGCAAAGATCCGTCTCCCAGACCGGGATATCCACCGCGATATTGCGTTTCTCATACTGAGTAGTACCGGTCGGATAGGTCCCATCATCCGGGAAGGCCGACACTGGCAGGTCATCACCGCGCCCGGCAATGATCTCGCCGGTCACCGATTTGACAAACTCAGGCGCGAACGTCGGCACCATCGGCGGGCGCTTGGTTTTCGCGGTCGCCTGGGCCGGATACGTCACCTCGTGGATCCCTTCGATCGCGGCATCCACCGCGGCAAAGTTCATATTGACGACTTTTTCGCCCTTGGATCCGTACGTTTTGACGATCGCCTGTTTGATCGCCTCGATCGCCTTGTCGCGGGGCAAGACGCCCGAGATGACAAAAAACGCGGTCTGCATGATCATATTGATGCGAGCGCCGAGGCCGAGATTCTTGGCGATGTCGATCGCGTCGATCACATAGAACTTCGCATTGCGGGCGATCAGCGCTTCCTGCACTTCGCGCGGCAGCGTATCCCAGATCTTGTCAGCCGGATGCGAGGAGGTCATCAGGAAGATGCCTCCATCCTCAAGTTTCTCCACCATCTCGTACTTCTCGAGGAAACTCGAATTGTGGCAGGCGACAAACTGCGCCTTGTTGATCAGGTACGGTTTGCGTATCGGGTCTTTGCCGAACCGAAGATGCGACACGGTCACCGCGCCGGCTTTCTTCGAGTCGTACACGAAATACCCCTGCGCCCAGTTATCCGTGTTCTCGCCGATGATCTTGATCGAGTTTTTGTTGGCGCCGACTGTTCCGTCGGAGCCGAGGCCGTAGAACAGGCCGCGGAAAGTATCCCCCTCGATATCGAAAGAGTGGTCGGGCTCAAGCGAGAAAAATGTGACGTCATCCCGAATGCCGACCGTGAAGTGATTTTTCGGCTCCTTTGCTCTGAGATTGTCAAAGATCGCCTTGGCCATAGGCGGATTGAACTCTTTCGAGCCGAGGCCGTATCGTCCGCCGACGATCAACGGGTGCTGCGAGAACTTGGCGATCCCTCGATCCAGCATTTCATTGACCGCGGTCTGTATATCGGTATAGAGCGGTTCACCGACAGAGCCCGCTTCCTTGGTCCGATCCATCACCGCGATCCGCTTCACGGTCGCGGGCAGTGCCTGGGCAAGATAATCCACCGAGAACGGGCGATAGAGGCGAACTTTGATCAAGCCGACCTTTTCGCCTTTCGAAACCAGATGATCAACCGTCTCGTGCACGACTTCCGAGCCGGTCCCCATGATCACGACAACATGCTCGGCCTGCGGGTGTCCATAATAATCAAACAGCTTGTACTGACGGCCGACGATCGACGCGAACTTGTCCATCGATCCCTGGATGATCTGCGGAGCGGCGATGTAGTACTTGTTGATCGTCTCGCGTCCCTGGAAAAAGACGTCCGGGTTCTGCGAAGTCCCCTTGATGGTCGGGAAATCGGGGGAGAGGGCGCGCTGGCGATGCTTCGCGACCAGATCCTCATCCATCATCGCGCGCATATCGTCGAACGATACCTCTTCTACCTTCTGCACTTCGTGCGAGGTCCTGAAACCATCAAAGAAATGGATGAACGGTACTCGGCTGGCTAACGCGCCGGCCTGAGCGATCAGCGCGAGATCCATGACTTCCTGCACCGAACCCGACGCGATCAGCCCAAATCCGGTCGAACGGGTCGCCATGACGTCAGAGTGGTCGCCAAAGATCGACAGCGCGTGAGTCGCCACCGCGCGAGCGGTGACATGAAAAACGGTCGGCGTCATCTCGCCCGCGATCTTGAACATATTCGGGATCATCAGCAGCAGACCCTGCGACGCGGTGAACGTCGTGGTCAGCGCTCCGGTGGTGAGGGCGCCATGCACCGCGCCGGCCGCGCCGCCTTCGGACTGCATCTCGACCACGGTCGGGATCGTCCCCCATATATTCCTTTCTTTCGCCGCCGATTTGGCGTCGCTGATCTCACCCATATTGGATGACGGCGTGATCGGGTAGATCGCGATCACTTCATTGGTGGCATGGGCGACATGCGCGGCGGCGGTGTTCCCATCAATGGTCACCATTCTCCGTTTGCTGGTCTTACCCGTCGATCCTTGTTTTTGTATTTCAACCGCCTCTTTTAACATAACCGAACTCCTGATTCTCTATACTTCGCCTGAAACATCCACAATGTTATCGGCGCCTAATCGATCTTCGATAACGTAATGTCCTTTTGCGCCTGGTACTTTCCCTTTTTATCCCCGTACGAGGTCTGGCACTCTTCATCCGACTCAATGAACAGTATCTGCGCTATTCCTTCATTGGCATAGATACGAACCGGCCGAGGGGCGGTATTTGCCAGGCTGACCGTCGCGTATCCTTCCCATTCCGGCTCGAACGGCGTTACATTCACAATCACGCCGGAACGCGCGTAGGTCGATTTGCCGAAGCAGATCGTGATCACTTTCCGGGGGATCTTGAAATACTCTTTCGAGCGGGCCAGCATGAAGGAGTTGGCGGGGAGGAGGACCGAGTCTGCCTTGATATCGACAAACTGTGCCGAGCCGGCGACCTTGGGGTCGATCGCCTGAGTCGCGTCGGCGTCGAACATCTTGAATTCGTCGGCCAGACTGAAGTCGTAACCGTACGAAGAGACCCCGAAGCTGATGCCGGTCCGCACCTGGCTTTCGGCAAAAGGAGCGATCATTTGATGGTTTTTCGCCATCTCAATGATCCAGCGATCAGATTTTACCGGCATGAGACGCAATCCTCTGCTAAAAAATCCACGTTCCCTCGATTATACGTGAATTTTTTCGCAAAGTAAACTAAATTACGCCCATTCCAGACAAAAATTATCCTACCCTCTGACCGCCTTACTGCGCTGCCATTCAATGAGGTCGGCCACCGTGTACTGCTCAAAAACCGAGACCAATTGCCGCTCGGCGATCATCACGACCTCCCGTAATGCGCAGAAGTGGTGCCCGTTTCGGTCACAGTTCCGGATGTCCTTGATACACTTCATCAAATGGTACGGCCCCTGGATAGTCTCCAGCACCTCCTTGATGGTGATCTCCTTGGGATCGCGAGCCAGCGTGAAGCCGCCCCGTACGCCCCGGTGGGAGCGCACGATCCCGGATTTCGAGAGCGACTGAAAGATCTTGGCCAGAAACTTCTCCGGTATATTCTGAGACTCGGATATCTCCGACAGGGGAGTGACGATCTGGCGATCTTTCTCAGCCAAGTAGAGTACGCCGAACATTCCGTACTCTTCCGCCTTGGTGAACTGCATAGTAACCTACCTTGCCCAAGGGCTATTGATGTACGACGAGCAAACTGCCCGGATAAGCTACTTTTCCGACAGTTTATCTCCTTATATCGGGAATGGTACAGAAAATAGACCTTTAAGTCAACAACTTTTGTTACTTTTTTCACAAAAAGATAGGTAATCCCAAGTATCCCAAATAGTACCTTGAGTCCAAAAAGTGCTTTCCCGAAAGCCCGATTTCCCCTTAATTCACTAGTTCTAAGGTAATTTATGCAAAAAGACTCTCCTACCGGGCTGTTGATCGTCTACACCGGGGACGGCAAAGGGAAAACCACCGCGGCACTGGGGATGTGCGTCAGGGCGGTCGGCTATAATTGGAACATCTGCCTGATACAGTTTGTCAAGGGGAGCTGGAAGTACGGCGAGCTCAAGGGGTTAAAACGCCTTGAACCTAATGTTGAACTTCATGTTATTGGGGAAGGATTTGTGGGCATCATCGACGACAACAAGTCGTTTGATGAACATCGCGAGGCGGCGAAGAACGGTCTGGCTCTGGCGCTCGAAAAGATCAAATCCGGCAAATACCAGCTGGTTATCCTTGACGAGCTCAATGTCGCCTGCTCGCTCGGCCTGGTGACGCCGGAAGAACTTGAAGAGATAGTGGCGGCAAGGCCCTCGGAACTGAGTTTGGTTATTACCGGTCGGGGAGCGACCGATTGGCTCAAGGAGAAGGCCGATCTGGTCACGGAAATGAAAGAGATCAAGCACCCCTATCAGAAGGGGATACTTGCGCAAAAGGGCGTCGACTGGTAGTTCGGTCACGCCGCAATAGTTTGAACGAAGGATTCGATTGAATGTCGCAGATCAAAGATTATGAGGTAATTGTCGTGGGTGGCGGCCCGGGCGGGCTGTGCGCCGGTATGTACTCAGCTCGCGCTCGACGCAAGACCGTCTGTCTTGAGAAGTTCCTTCCCGGCGGCCAGATCGCGTTGACCGGTGAGGTCGAAGATTACCTCGGTTTTGAACATATTTCCGGCGCGGAGCTGGGGCAGAAATTCACCGACCATGCCAAGAAATTCGGCCTTGAGGTCGAGATGGAAGAAGTGGTCGAAGTTTATACCGACGGAGATCACCGGATCGCCAGGTGTGCTTCGGGCGACCTCTACCGGGCCAAGGCGATCATTCTTTCCACCGGCGGCTCGCCGGTGAAACTTGGTATCCCTGGTGAGCAGGAGTACGGCGGTCGCGGCGTCTCGTATTGCGCCATTTGCGATGGAGCGTTTTTCCGTGACAAAGTGATCGCGGTAGTAGGCGGCGGCGACGCCGCGGTCGAGGAAGGCGCGTACCTCACTAAATACGGTTCCAAAGTCTATATCATCCACCGTCGCGACGAGCTTCGCGCTCAAAAGATCATCCAGCAGCGGGCTTTCGCGAATCCCAAGATCGAGTTCATCTTTGATACCACGGTCGAGACCGTCAACGGCGACGGCGGTGTCATCAAGAATCTCTCTTTGAAAAACCTCAAAACCGGCGCCAAGTGGACCCTTGATGTCGGCGCCCTGTTCATATACGTCGGATTCCGTCCTAATTCCAATCTGGTAAGAGAACCGCTCAAAAAGGATGAGGGCGGGTATATTGTGACCAACGATCGAATGGAAACCTCCGTGCCGGGTATCTTCGCGTGCGGCGATGTCCGTTCGCAACTGGTGCGCCAGGTGACCAACGCGGTCGGCGATGGGACAACAGCGGCCGTAGCGGCGGAAAAATATATCGAGGCGCTTGAGGATAGGCACGCTCAGAGGGTCTGATCGCTTTCGTTCCCCTATTGTTCTGAACAGCGTCAAATAATGTCACGGGCCACTTGCTCTGGTGGCCCGTTTTACTTTGATTTGAATATTAATCTATCCCCGGAGTATTCAACTCTGTATCACATGCACTGAAACTTTTGTATAAACTATTCGTTTATCAAAGCCATGAGGGAGACTACTATGCCGGAGAGTGACCTCGTTCAAGCCGCCTCTGTTGCCGCAAGCAGCAAAGGGCTGTCTATCCGTGGTCTGTGGGAAGTATTCGCCAAACCAACCTCATTTTTCACCGAGTTGGCGCGCAGCCCCAGGATACTGGTGCCGATGATCGCGATCGCGAGCCTCTGCCTGGTCTTTTTTGTGCTCACGGCGGACATGATCTTTGAGCTCCAAAAGCACAGCCCGCAGTTCCAGGAGCAAATGGAAGCCAACCCAGGCTTGACCGAGGAACGGATGAAAGCGTTCGCGATACCGTGGACCATTGGCGGCGGCATCATTAGTATGACCATTCTGCCGCTCATCACCGCCGCGCTGGCGCTCTTTTGGGGGAACTTCGTTTTTGCCGGCCGCGCGAATTATCGCCAGATCCTGTCCGTGGCTCTCTACTGCAATTTTCTGTTTGTGGTCGGCATGATCGTACTTCTTCCGATGTTGCTGGCCAAAGGAGAGTTCACCGCGAGCTTTTCGCTCGGAGTCCTGGTTGCCGGCCGCGGAGTGGAAGATCCACTGTACATATTATTGTCAAAGATCAGCGTCTTCCATATCTGGGAGGTCATTGTGCTCGGTATCGGGAGCGCGATCACCTTTGGCGTGGACAGGAACAAGGGATTGACGATCTCACTCCTGTCCGTCGGATTGATCTCGCTGATCCATGTATTGTCATCGCTCATTTTTTAATGGTCCATGAGGAGAAATAGATGAAGTTGCTTTACCAAGGGATTGTCACCGCGCTGATGGCGGTGCTGATATTGGGAATCGCGGCGCAGGCAGCCGTTCTGACTCTCGATGATGCCATAGAGATGGCGCTCAAGAATCGCGCCGCGATCATCGCCGCGCGCGGACAGGCGGACCTGGCAAACGCCGGCAAACGGGCCGCGCTGGGCGCGTTTCTGCCTCGCGTGGACGCCTCGTATGATTGGTATAAGACGAAATACACGAGCCAAAAGGCTGAAGTCCTCGACACGAGCGGAAGTCTTGTGGAAGTTGAATACCCTGACGAAACCGTGACGAGCAAGTCGCTTGACTTTGGCGGCCAAATCAGTTTCACGCTCCCTGACGCCGTGTTCAACTACCTGGCTTCTCGAGAAGAAGCGGCGATCGCCAAACTGGACGTGATCGGTTCTGAACAGGATATGATCCTCTCGGTCAAAACGCGATATTACGCTTACCTCGCCGCCGAGCAGAATGTGGGTGTGCAGGAAGAGGCGGTTAAGCGCTCCGAAGAACAGCTTAAACTGATCCAGTCCCGCTTTGAACTTGGCTCCGCCGCCAAATCAGACGTCCTCAAGCAGCGCGTCCAGTATGGCAATGACCAACTAAACCTGTTGCAGGCAAAAAACTCGGTCATCAGCACCAAGGCATCGCTGGCCTACACTATCGGTCTTGATCCCTCGCAGGAGCATCAGTTCTCGACCGAGTACATTGTCCGCGAATACACCGGCACATTGGATGAGGCGCTGCAGTTTGGGTTGACCCACAGCCCCAGTGTCCTTTCAGCCGAGCAGGCGATCCAGGCGGCCCGCTACCGCTTTACTAACGCGAAGTCGGATTATCTCCCCAAGGTCAGCCCGCTCTTCTCGTATGGCTATGGCAAGGATTGGGGAGCCGATGATACCTGGTCATCAGGGACCGCCATGACCTACGGCGTCACGCTCTCGTGGAACATTTTTGACGGTTTCCAGCGGGAGCGGAATGTCACCAGCAGCCGCGTGTCGTTTAACAACGCGCGTGCGGCCGCCAACGACCAGCGCAATCTGACTTCAAGCGAGATCAAAGCCACCTATCTTGAGCTTGAACAGCTTCGGGAGCAGAAGCGCGTATCCGGTGAGAACGTCGAAGCCGCGACTGAAGATCTCAAGATCACGCAGGAAAAATATAATCTGGGCGCCGCGACGATCCTCGACCTGCTGAACGCGCAAGTCTCGTTGAAGCAGGCGCAGGTGTCGCTCATACAGGCGGATTTCGATCTCAATCTGTCGGTTGCGAGACTTGAGAACTCCATGGGCAAGATGTAACTCGATCGGGGCAGGCAAAGGCTAATACAATGAACAAGAAGAAACTCTGGCTGATCATCGGCGGTGTCGTGATCGTGGGCGCCATTATCGTGCTCAACTTCACTTCCGATTCCAAGCAGAAGACCGAAGTTAACGCGCAGACGGTCGCCCGGCAGGATCTGACTGAGACCGTCTCGGCGTCGGGTCGTATTCAGCCAAAGAGCAAGGTGAATATTACCGCTGAGGTCAGCGGCAAAGTGATCGCGCTCCCGGTGAAGGAAGGAGACACCGTGCGGGCCGGCGACCTCCTTGTTTTGATCGACACGATCCAGGCGAAATCCGACCTTGACCAGGCCCGCTTCTCTCTGAATGAGATCAGCGCCAGAATGACCGGCGCCAAGACTGACCTTGAGCAGGCGGAGCGCGAGTTCAATCGCCAGAAGCAACTCTTCGAGGGCAAATTGAGTTCGGAGACGGACTTCGACAATGCCCGCTTTGCCTTTGAAGCCGCCAAATCTTCCTATGAAGCGACTTCGGCGTCCGCCAAGCAGACCCAGGCTCGTTTCGAGAAGTCGCAGGATAATCTCAAGAAGACCAGAATATCCTCACCGATGAACGGCATCATCACATTCGTGGATGTTGAGGTTGGCGAGATCGCGGCCGCGCAGACCGCGTTCACTCAGGGCAAAACGCTGCTCACGATCTCCAATTTGAATATCTTTGAGGTCGAGGTCGAAGTTGACGAGACCGAGGTCGCCAAAGTGGATCTGGGGCAACGAGCTGAGATCTCGGTTGACGCCTTTCCGGACACCACGTTCCCCGGCGAAGTGGTCGAGATCGGTAATACGGCGATCATTGAGGGGCTTGGCTCGCAAGATCAATCAACCAATTTCAAGGTGACCGTTGTCTTTCAGGGAACCGACGTAAAGGTCCGCCCCGGGATGTCCGCGACCGTAGATATCACCACAGCCAGTCGTGACGAAGTCTCGACCGTGCCGTACGCGGCGGTTGTCGTTCGCTCGTTTGATATGGATTCGCTTAACGCGGCGCGTCAGGCGCAGGAAACCGGTTCGGGCGGGGTCAATACCGTTCACGCCGCGGAAACCACCGGCGACACGACGACCAAAGCAAACGAAGAAAAGAAAGAACTTAAGGGAGTATTTGTGATAAAAGAGGGGAAGGCGAAGTTTGTGGAGATAATGACCGGCATAGCCGACCAGAAGCAGATCGAGGTCACCTCGGGTCTGCAAGTGGGCGACTCTGTTATCTCCGGGCCCTATCGGGTGCTGCGGACGATCAAGGATGGCGATCTGGTAAAAGTCATCCATGAATCCGGCGACGGGAAAGAAGGCAAGTCCTAAGATGGCGTTAATTGAGACTCGTAATCTTTGGAAGTCCTACATCATGGGCTCGGAGACAGTTCATGCTCTGCGCGGTGTGACCATCCAGATAGAAAAGGGGGAGTATGTCGCTATCATGGGGCCGTCGGGCTCCGGGAAATCGACCCTGATGAACCTGATCGGGTGTCTCGACACGCCTTCAGAAGGGGACTACTTCCTGAACGGAAAGCTCGCCAGCAAAATGTCCGACGACGAACTGGCGACCATCCGAAATCGCGAGATCGGCTTTGTTTTCCAGACGTTTAATCTATTGGCTCGCGCCACCGCTTTGCATAATGTCGAACTACCGTTGATCTATAACGGTACGCCGGCAAAGGAACGGATCGATAAGGCGAAAACGGCGCTCGAAAAAGTGCAGTTGACCGACCGCATGCACCACAAACCGAACGAGCTCTCCGGCGGTCAACGCCAACGTGTCGCCATCGCCCGCGCGTTAGTCAACAGTCCGTCGCTGATCCTTGCCGACGAGCCGACGGGGAACCTCGACAGTAAGACCTCCGAAGACATCATGAATCTTTTTGACCACTTGCATGGTCAGGGGAACACGATCATCACGGTCACTCACGAGCATGATATCGCCGCCCGGGCGCATCGCGTGCTGTCCATCCTGGACGGCAACATCGCGAGCGACAGAGCCGGCGCGCGCGCGAAAGCCGGCGCTGTCTAATGATCACCGGGTCGCTCCTCAAGATCGCGTTCGACGCGCTTCGCGCGAATAAGCTCCGCTCGGGGCTGACTTTGCTCGGTGTGATCATTGGCGTGACTTCGGTCATGACCATTATCTCCGCCCTGGAGGGGATGCAGGCGGCGATCGCCGAAGATCTCAATCGCCTTGGTCCTTCCACCTTTATGGTGATGCGTATGGGGATAGTCACCTCCGACGAGATGTTCTGGGAGAAGGTCAAGCGCAAGCCGTTCAATATGAGGAACGTTGAACAGATCGAGAAGGGCTGTACGCTGTGCGAAAAGGTCTCGCCGCGCGCGTTTGAAGAGGCTCGCATCAAGTATCGCGACCAGGCGCTGCGTAATGTGACCGTCGTCGGTGCGACCGCCAATTACATTGATATAGTCGATCTGAATGTCGCACAGGGAAGATTCCATTCATTTGAAGATGACATCTACAAGCGGCGGGTCATCTATATTGGCGAACAGCTTCGCAAGGACCTCTTTGAAGGCGTTGACCCGATCGGCAAGGATATCAGCGTTGCCGGCCGCAAGTTTACAGTCATCGGCGTCGCCGAAGAGATGGGATCGACCTTGGGCAACAACCAGGACAATTTCGCGGTGATCCCGCTCTCTGTTTTCTCGCAGGTCTTTGGCGAGCCGCGACGAGGATTGAATATTTCGATCAAGGCCGTGTCGGTCGAACAGCTTCAGGGAGCGATGGATCAGGTCCGCGTAGTGCTTCGCGCGTCTCGCCATGTTCCCTTCGACGCCGAAGACGATTTCGACATGCTGACCGCTGACAATATCCTTGATGTCCTCAATCAGGTAACGCGCGCCCTTCGCATGGGATTAGTGGGCATTTCCTCAGTCTCTCTCATTGTCGGCGGGATCGTAGTGATGAACATCATGATGGTCTCGGTTTCCGAGCGAACTCGCGAGATCGGCATCCGCAAGTCCCTTGGCGCCAAACAAAAACATATCCTGGTGCAGTTTATGTTTGAATCCCTGCTGGTAACGATGACTGGAGGTCTGATCGGCATAATCGCCGGCTTCCTGATTGCCAAGGTCCTGGTGGGGATGATCGACATGGATATTTCGCCGTCGATCCTCGCCATTTCGCTTGGTGTGGGGATATCCAGCGGGGTTGGCCTGTTCTTTGGGATCTACCCGGCGATGAAGGCCGCGCGCCTTGATCCGGTAAAAGCGTTGAGCTACGAGTGATCCATGCTTTTAGCGTTTAGTGAAGTCAGAGACGCCGTCTTGATGGCCTTCGGTTCCCTTCGAGCCAATAAGTTCCGTGCGTTTCTCACCATTCTTGGCGTGATGATCGGCGTATCGTCGGTTATCGCCATGGCGTCGATCATCAATGGGCTCAATGGCCAGATGAATAATGAGATCGACCAGATGGGCTCAAATGTCATCTGGATCACCAAGTTCCACCCAAGCGTCGAGCATGAGGATCTGTCCGAAGAAGATCGCAACCGCGACCCGATAACGGTGGGCGAAGCGGAAGCGATCCTGGCTAACTGCCCCACGGTCGAAGGTGTTTCCCCCCAGAATTACTACTTCCGGCAGGGGGGGAATGACGTCAAGTACAAGAATCGCAAATATAGTCGCCCACGTCTTATGGGGACCTGGCCGGACTTTTTAAAAGTGAACAACCGCAATGTCAGCCAGGGACGATTCCTGACAGAATCGGATCAACAGTTTCGCACCATGGTAACTGTCCTGGGCGCCGACATGGCCGACGTCCTGTTCGAAAGCGAAAATCCCATCGGCCGGGAGATCAGGATCAACGGCAACGTATTTGAAGTGGTCGGCGTGCTGGAAAAAGTGAAGTCCAGCTTCGGCAATGATGAACTGAACGAAACCGCGCTGATGCCGCTTTCCACCTTTGAGAAGATCCACCCATGGGAGGAAGAACTATTTCTGGTCGCCCGGGCCCGTTCGCTGACGGAGATGGAACAGGCTCAGGAGGAGATCATCAACGCGCTGCGTGTCTATCGCAAAGTTCCGTTCAATCAGGACAACAACTTCGCCCTCTCGACCCAGCAGCAGTTCAAGGAGTTTATTGGGAATATCACCCAGTACATATACCTGGCGATGATCATCATCACTTCTGTCGGGTTGATGGTCGGGGGGATAGGAGTGATGAATATCATGCTGGTCTCCGTGACTGAGCGTACCCGCGAGATCGGCGTTCGCAAGGCGATCGGCGCCAAACGATCGAATATCATTCTCCAGTTCCTGACCGAAGCGATGACCCTCTCCGGCACCGGGGGGATCATTGGCGTCCTGTTTGGTGTCGGCCTGGGTCTTTTGGTCAACTCTCTACTCAACTTTCCACTCTCCATATCCGTCTTTTGGATAGTTCTCGGGTTTGTCGTGGCGGTTTCGGTGGGCCTGGTCTCCGGCATGTATCCAGCCATCAAAGCTGCCCGACTTGACCCGATCGAAGCACTGCGTTACGAGTAGCGCGACTAAGTCCAATTAAGACTTGCCTTTTGCCACCTCCGGTCTAAATTGGAACCGGCCGATACACTTGTAGTTAAAGGCAATGGAGCGATGAATACATCCCGAATCCTAATAGCGCTCGTGGCCTGCGTCACCCTCATTCAGGGCTGCGCATTGACGCGTGTCGATTCCCATGCCGAACAACGGTTCCAGGAATCGACCGTCGGTCAGCCGACCTATTACGTCGATTATGCCGGATTCGGGCTCCCCGCCGATACGCTGTCTCGTCTCGAGATATATTATCAGGTTTTCAATTTTGGCCTGCAGTTCAAACAGTCCGAGTCCGAGTTTAGCGCTGACTTCGTGTTTAGCGTGCGAGTTCGGGATTCGGAAGGGGAGCAGGTCAAGTCGCTTGAACAGGAGCGCAATGTTCGGGTCGCCAACTATGAGGCGACGCAGTCCCGGTTTGATTACCGGACCAGCCAGATCAATTTCGACCTCCCGACCGGAAAATATACCATCGAAACAACGCTCCGCGATGTCGGCTCCGGCCAGATAATCAACCGCGACTTTGCCATCACCTTGGGGGGATTCAGGCAGGGTCAGCCGGTCGCGTCTGACATCATGTTTGTGCAGGCCGCCCAGGCTCGGACCACTGAATCGGGTGTTTTTGACAAAGGGAACATGACCGTGGTGCCGTCGGTAACTCGCCTCTACGGCGGCGAAGATTCCACCCGCCTTTTGTACTATTTCGAGATCTACCGTGGTTCCGATTCGGCCGAGCAGGTCAACGTTGAAACTATTCTGCGCTCGCAGTCGCGCGGGATGATATATCGGGACACGCTCTGGGTCGATCTTGCCGAAGCGGTCACCCGCCAGCTCCGCAATATCTCGCTGGCCGAATACTCCCCCGGCGACTATACGCTGGAGGTTTTGCTCCGCGGACGGCGCAATAAACGGCTCGACCAAAAGGATGAGACATTCACCATCCAGTGGTCGCAGGAAGCGCTGTTGAAGCACGACTTCAATACCGCGGTTGAGCAACTCTCCTATATCGCGGCTTCGAATGAATATGAAGACATGAAGAAACTGCAAACGATGGAGGAGAAGATCCGGGCGTTTAACGCGTTCTGGGATGCGCGCGATCCTACCATCGGCACCCGCGAAAACGAATCCAAGCGCGAATTTTATCGCCGCGTGACGTTCGCTAATCGCCAGTTCCGCCACATGCGACGGGATGGTTGGCGCACTGATCGCGGGCGCATCTATATCCAGTTCGGCGAACCAGACCAGATCGATGATCACCCCATCTCTCCGGAGTATCCGCCCTATCAGATCTGGCATTACTATCGGGAAGGGCGCTACCGGAGGTTTACCTTTGTTGACCAAAATGAAGATGGCGACTTTAGATTGCAATTCCCCTATGACGGGCTCAACCAGCGCCCCGATTTTTAACCTTCGCCTGTCGATGCGGCTGCTCGTGCTGTGCGTGGCAGGCGTATTGCTGGCTACGGCGTCATTAAGCGCGCAATCCAGGCGGCTCGCGGTCTATGCGACCTCCGCCTGCTACAATAACCCCGATTATGACTCTGTTGCTGTGATAGAGTTTCCCTTTTCGGTCAACCGCTCCGGTCTGGACTTCTTCCGTCCAGATTCGACTGATCCGGCGTTTTATGGGCGGGTATTCGCCCAGGTGACGCTCTTTGATTCGACCGCCATGCCGATCGATTCGGCTACTACCTATTTCTCCGTCAAAGTGGATGATACTGTTGCCGCCAGATCGACTTCGGTCATGCTCTTCAATAAACTCGGGTTGCTGGTCAAGCCGGGGCTGTACACCGCCAATCTCTCTGTCATCGATGTGGTCAGCAAGCGGAGCGGCGATGTTTTTCTCAAATCAGTTATCGCGTCGAGGCCGCAAAAGGGCAGACTGGAGATAGCCGGTCCGGTGCTGGCGCATCAGGTCAGCCGTGTACGCGACAGTGCCCAGGCGGCTGACGACCGAATGGTCAAGCATGGCTTTCGGATCCTCACCAATCCGACCGGCACGTTCGGCACCAACGACTCGAGCTGTTATCTCTTTGCCGAACTCTACAACCTGGTCCCAGGCTCGACTCACCCCAAATATCAGCTCCAGTATTCGGTGCTCGACACGCTTGGTGAGGTCGTCCAGGAATTCGGTTTTGTGGAACGGGAAAAACCCGGCAAGACCGCGGTGATCATCCAGCCGATCGATATCGCGATCCTTCCCGCGGCCAAGTACCGTTTTCGTGTGATCGCTGCCGACCCCGAAACGAGACAAGCCGACACTGCGGTTGTCCAGTTAGTTCGCCTGCAACCCCGGGAGTATATCACTCCGGCCAGCGCGGCGATCGCGTCAAGTGACCCGTTCGACAGCCTTTCCACGCAGGAAAAGCTGAACGTGACCCGCTACATGCTGGGTCCGGATCAACTGGCCATAGTTAACCGTCTCTCGGACCAGGGGAAAGAGAACTTCCTGGAGCAGTACTGGCGTGAGCATGATATTGAACCGTTCACGCCGATCATCGAGAATCGCGTTGAGATGGTTCGCCGTTTTCAATACGCCAATTTCCACTTCTCCCGCCTCGAAGGGAAGAAAGATGGCTGGGAGTCGGACCGTGGACGGATCTACATGGTCTATGGACCGCAGGAAGATGTTCTGGATGTCCCCGCGCCGCGTACTGGTAATCCGTTCTCGATCTGGTATTACCGCAAGCTGAAGGGGGGGAAGTTCTTCGTGTTTGAGGATATGCGGGGGGACAACGAGTTCACCATGGTTCACTCCAACGTCGACGGTGAACGGCGCAGCGATTACTGGGACGAGCGGATGAAAGATGAAATGCTGGATCAGTACTGATATCTACGACAAATGACATGCCAAAAAGAAGCCGCCTGTACGCAGGCGGCTTTTTGCTTTTACCCTGGGCTGCTTCCCGAGTGAAGCGGTTCTTGTATTCGTCGTCGTATTACTCGCCAAAAATCGAGATCATCCTCGGTGAGAGGGGGGAGGCCGATCTGTTCTCGATTGTGAAGAGGAGCCGGTGTACAGCCGCATCCCGGCACGACCTGAATAATCTTCAGGCCGTCGTCTCCCGTCGTCTTTAACCAGAAGAAATGGCTGATCGTGGCGTTCCGGGGGTCGAATCCGAAATTAAGCTCCACCTCCGGCAACGTCAATCGCGGCGCTGCGGACACCGAAGCCGCGAGAGCCAGCGCCGCCAGACAGGTCATCTACATTTTCACGTTGATTTTTTCCGTGCAAGATCTGGAAATGGTCCGTTGGTTCAAAAATCAGCTCTTACTATGTTCAGCAAAAAGGCCGCCCGGGCGGGCGGCCTTCATATCTGCTTGGAGCTTTAAGGAGCTAACTCCTCAATGGCCCCCAGCGTTCGGCGTGGTCGCGGCAGGCGATGATACCACCTGCGCTCCACTGCGGATCTGCCGCTTAACCGGTATGGTAAACCGACTATTCTTCTCGTCGTTCAACTGCAGCGTGAACGATTTGTCAAACGGCTTGTCCAGCGCGTTCTTCCTCAGCTTCAACACGCCTTCGGCTGTCTTGCCCGCCGGGATCACCTTGGGCAGGACAACCTCAAAAAACTGTTCCGCAGACGAGATCAGTTGCGGGGCCAGATCGGTCTGCGAGACGTTGTTCAGCGTGAACTTGATCTCGCTCCGGACCTTTTCGCCGAACTGGGTCAGATCCAGTTTGTACGGTTTGATCACGATCGGGTAAGTGGAATCGGGCCGATTCACCACCGACGCGTTGATCCGTACGAACTTGTCCGGCGGACCCTCATTGGTCTGGATGCGCGGCGATTTACTCACCACGTTGGTGTAGCTCTTCGTATCGAAAATGATCTCAAGCCGGGTGCTGTCACCGACAGCGATCACCTCTTTCTCAAGAGGCGCCTTGGTGCATCCTCAGCCAGGCTGGACGCTGATGATACGAAGGCTGTCGTCCCCTTTCGAGTGCAGCCAGAACACGTGCGAGATCGACGAATTCTGGGGTACAAACCCGAAATCGAACTCAGCTTCTGAGATCGTCATCCGCGGGGCGGCGAATACCGACGTCGCGAGCAGCGCCGAGCCCATAGCTAGTCCCATAAAACGCGTCTTCATAAGGCCGTTGCGGGTCCTTTCGTCTATAGCGCGAAATTGACTCTGATTCGGTTCCTGAATATACATTACGAAATGATCTTCCTTCGAATAGGTATCGTGAATCTTCCCGCCAGATTCGGCACGCCGCCATCATAGGCGATAGTGAGCGACCGGGAGAACTCAGATCCAGCGAATTCCGGCGCCACTACTATTGTCACCGCGCCGGTAGAACCCGGTTGGATGCTATCCGGCATGCGCACCAGATATTCATTCATCGGTGCGGACACCCTGGTAAGACCGATCATCCTGTCGCTATGATTGGTCAACGTGACCGTTACTGAATCAACCGACAGGCTCGCCATTTTCGATAACTCAGCCTTGTACGGTTTGAGCGAGACCGGCCGTACCGAGTCAGGGAAGAGGGTAACTTCGGCGGTCAAAAACAACCGTTCAGCTTCCTGCTGTCCCTTGACATAAATATATGGATAGCGGCCGGAATTGCCAACCTTCCTTTCGGTATCCCAATAGACCCCGACTCTCATGCTGTCACCGGGGGCCACCCAATCGCGTTCCAAAGGTATTGTGGTGCAATCGCATCCAGTTTTGATGTCGGTGATCCTGGCGGTGTCGGCACCGATCGATTTGAACCAAAAATAATGGGTCACCGTGGAGTTCTGCGGGACATAGCCAAAATCAAAGCGGTTTGACGGGACCGCCAGCTTGGGCTGAGCCGCCGCGGAAAGTGTCAACATCCCGAGAATACCGATCACTGCAAAGATTCGTATCATCCTGGTCATTATACTCGTTTCTCCCCGTTCAGCTTCCGATAATCTGTCAAGTATATACTCCAACCGGCAGATTGGTCAAGATTTAGACGGGTTTTTATTCTTGTGCCGGCGAGTCAAAAACTCTACTTTATCCCCTCGGATGCTTTGGGGACAGCGCCTCTGAACTTATGAATGTTATTGAAGTTACAGACCTGACAAAGATTTACGATTCCGGCCTTCGGAAAGGGAACGTCATTGCCCTCAACAAGGTCAGTCTCCAGATCCAGGCCGGCGAGATCTTTGGCCTCCTCGGCCCTAACGGGGCAGGCAAAACCACGCTATTCAAGATCCTCCTGGGGATAGTTCGAGCTACCTCGGGCGAATCGACCATGAATGGTTTGCCGCCGTCCAATCCGGAATCTCGCGCCAAAGTTGGCTACCTTCCGGAAAACCACCGTTTCCCCAATCATCTGACCGGGCTTGGCCTGCTTGAGTCCACTGGCCGCCTTTATGGCATCCCGCAAGCAGAGTTGGACATACGGTTTGACCGACTGCTTCATCTTGTGGACATGGAGAAGTGGGCTGACACTAAGATCAGGAAATACTCCAAAGGAATGGCTCAGCGGATCGGACTTGCCCAGGCACTAATAGCCGATCCGGATATCCTGATGTTGGACGAGCCGACCGACGGCATCGACCCGGTCGGCAAGGTCGAGATTCGGGAGATCCTTCTTAAGTTGAGATCGATGGGGAAGACGGTGATAGTCAATTCGCATCTTCTCTCGGAAGTTGAACAGGCGGCGGATCGAGTCGCTATCCTCTCCAAGGGGCAGGTCGTTCGCATGGGGGAAGTTTCTGAATTGACCAGCCGTCAGAGCCAGTTTGAGATCGAGGCGGAGATCGGCGACCATCTGTTCGAACTGGACGAAGCCATGGGGAAAGTGCGGCTGATCTCTTCCGATCGTATGACTGTCGAATTACAGGACGAAAAGGATATCAACTACGTGATCGACCAGCTTCGTTTTAAGAAGATCAGCATCCGATCGGTCAAGCCGGTCAAGATCACGCTGGAGCAATCGTTCTTTGAGGCGGTCCGCGGGAAACAGGAGCCGGTGATATGAGAGGGATGACCCGCGACTCATTGGCGGAGCTGTTTGACCGGAAGATCCTCTGGGTGTTCGCGGTCTTGACCGTCTTCGCGATGTTGGGAGCCGCCGCGTCTCGCAGCCTCAATGCCCGCATGAGATCATCCGGCGCGGACTGGCAGACGGTCAAAGGCGAAGTAATGTCTATTGCCATGAACTCGCTTGACGCCTTTGTCGCTCTGCTGGTCTTTCTGGCGGTCATGGCGTCGGCTTCGGCCGTTCCGCACATGTTGGAGCGAGGACGGGCTGACTACTTCCTTTCCAAACCGATATCCCGCAAGTCGCTCTTGTTGTCGAAATTATCGTCCACCTGGGTGGTGTACAGCGCCGTGGTCGTATTGGCCGGCTTTCTTGTTTTTGGGACGATCTCGCTGATCCACGAGCTGTTTGATCCGAGGGTCTTCTGGTTGCTGGGTATGGCGGCGGTTTCAATGCTCGTCTGGCTCAGCATTACGTTCGCCGCGGGGATCTTTTCCGGCTCCACCGCCATGGCTATCATCACTGCCTTTATGACCTGGATAGTCCAGACGGTCCTCGCGGGCCGCGAGGGGCTGAAGATGTTTTTCAATTCAGATATCGCCGATGCCATAGTTGACGGTCTTTATTACATTTTCCCCAAGACGTCTGAATTGTCAAAACTCGGGCTTGCGTTGGCGTTGGGCGAGTCTGTCGATAACTGGCTCCCGCTCTGGAGCAGCCTGTTGTTTGGGGTGGGAGTGATGACTGTGGCGTTGGTCTATTTTACGAGGAAAGACTACTGACCTCGCGCCACCCGAATAACCGCCAAACGAAAGCAAACCAATGACCGAAAATAAACATCTCGCTGACATGCTGGAACCGCTCAAAGTCGCGCTCCGTCTGGAGCAGGAGGGGAAGCGCTTTTTCGCCGACGCGGCCGCCACGGTCAACGGCAAGGCCGCCAAGCAGACCTTTGAGTTCCTCGCCGCCGAAGAAGACAAGCATATCCGGAGGATCGAGGAACTCTACCAGGCTCTGGAGGAATCTGATGGTCTGGAGGCGCTCGATACCGAGGATTCGGACGCTGAAAGCCGCTTTATCGCTTTTAACGACCGGATGGCAGAGCTCAGAAACGAAATAAAACCAACTATCTCCGATATTGAAGCTTACAAGACCGCCCTCAAGTTCGAGAACGGGGCGGAGGATTTTTACGCCGAGCAGGTCGCCAAGTCGCATAACCCGAAGATCAAGAAGTTCTACACCTGGCTGATCCATGAAGAATCGATGCACGCCAAAGTGCTCAAATCCTGCCTGAGGTTCGCCGAGGATCCCGCCAGTTGGTTTCAGGAACGCGGTAAGTCCTCCTAATACCCGCTTTACAGCCAGATTTCCGGTTCCTATATTCTCATCCAACATAAAGGACTAATTGTTGGAGGAGTACGGAATATGACCCCCCTTGATTATCTGAAAGAGACCGAGCAAAAACGTCTCAACGAACTCTTCACCTTTCTCAGCTTTCCCTCGGTGTCCGCCAAATCGGAGCACAAAGGAGATATCCTTGCCTGCGCCGAGTGGCTCACCAATCACCTGAACTCGATCGGCCTGAAGGCGACGCTGAATCCGACCAAAGGCCACCCGATCGTGTACGCCGAGAAGATCATCGACAAGAAACTGCCGACCATACTCTACTACGGCCATTACGATGTTCAGCCGGCTGAGCCGTTTGACCTCTGGAAATCGCCGCCGTTCAAGCCGGAGATTCGCGACGGCTACATTTACGGCCGCGGATCATGCGATGACAAGGGGCAAACTTTCTGCCACATCAAAGGGATCGAAGCGCATCTGCGCGCGACCGGCACTCTGCCGGTGAACGTCAAGTTCCTCATCGAAGGTGAGGAAGAAGGCGGCGGCACGGCCAACCTTTCGGCCTTTAT
>JAMPYH010000171.1 GCA_023700785.1 Candidatus Zixiibacteriota bacterium | reverse complement strand
CGACCGCGATATTAAACGTGGTGGAGGATATTAGCCGAAGATTCAGTTCGTCTCCGAACCGCCAGTTCGCGAGATTGACCGACCCGCCGGATATGTTGCGCAACTCCACCCACTCAGTCTGCAACGGCGACTGCGGGTCCGGAAGAAACTCCGAGATGATCATGCCCGGGAAAAGTGTGCCGGTGATCCAGGCAAAGCCGCGATTGTTGGTCAGTCGACCATCGGTACTCACCATCGCGCCGACATACGCGTAGATAGAGTTCTCGGTCAGCGAAAAGACGAGAGTATCCCGCCGGCCTGGCGCCAGTGGCGGTATGGCGAAATTGAGTATGGTGTCAGTTATCGCCAGCGTGTCCGGATGAACCGCGCGATACAGAAGGAGAGATTGCGTTTTGGCGCTGTCTGTCCCCAGATTAACGATCTCGAATGTGAGATCGCATCCAATATCGGTCGGGTCAGCGATCACCGTGTCGATCGCCAGGTCGAGCGCGACCGGACTGACCGAATTGGCTCGTCCGGGTGTGGAACCGGTCGGGTCGATCGAATTGATGGCGACATTGTTGTTTCTCGAGATACGTTCCCATGAGTAACCATCGGCGCCGGTGCCGCTCCATTCCAGTCGCGATACGACAGTGGAGACTCGAGAAAGTTCAATGTAGCCGGTCGCGTTTAACAGCGAGAATGACTCTTCGGCGATCTTGAGCGCGGCTTCTTCGGGTGTGTCCCCCCATAGTCCTGAGTTGTTTCCCCAAATCGTTTCAAACCCTGGGCTGGCCCCGCTTGCCACCAGATTGCGGCAGATGATCATATACTGGCCGGATTCGAGAAAGCCCTGTCCATTTAATGACAAAGACGTGCCGTTGATATTAAGCACAAAGAATGTCAGATCGACCGATTGCGAGGAATCGTTGTAGAGCTCGATCCATTCAAGCGTCACATCGGAGCCGGGTTCATTGACCAGCGCTTCGTTTACCAGCACGCCGGCCCGGATCGAACTCCCGCAACACAGGAGAGCGAGTAGCAGAAAGAGTTTCTTCATATTCCCCCATTCAATTCAAACGAAAACGCCGGCAGATGCTGCTCCGTCGCGTTTGGATCATATCGATCCGAAAGCTTGGTGCTGACTGAGACCACTTCGCTCAGTTTGTGTTCGAGCTTGGCGAATAGGTTCCAATAGTCGATCCTGCCGTCAATTACCCGCGAGAGATTCGACCATAATTGCAGCCGAGTCTGCTCGCTCAAGTCGATCTTGAGGTCAGTCAGCCACGAGAAGTAGTCCCGACCGGACTCCGGCATCGTCTCGCCAAGGTAGGTTTTCAGCTTGAGCATACCGGATGATACGTGTATGCTCGCGCGGACGCGATGATAAAGACTGTCGATCGGTTGCTTTTCGATCCGTTTGGTCAGGTATTCCAATCCAAACGTAAGCCGCGTCGAGATCGATCGGGTTATCTGGCTTTGGAACTGGAAGATGGACGAATCGCTGCTCCGCCAACCGGCCAGCGTTGAAAACGCAAATCGAGTAGATTTCGACAGCCCACCGCTGAGCCTTCCTGAAAGACCTCGCTGGCCCGACCGTCGGTCAGTGAGGCTACAATCAACTTCCTCGAGCTCTACGGTGTGACTAAGAGTTGATGCTTTGCCGCCGGACGCCAGGTTTAGATAGTTGTCGCCATAGCTCCAGCCGGTCAAACTAACGGTTCTGGAGCCGAATCTCTGTTTAAGATCGAAAATCGCGCTGGCGGCTTCGTCCCGCGCTCCGCCTTGCAGACAGTATTCGCCGGTGATGCTGCCACCGTTGCGCGCGAACTCCAATGTCAGCGCGGACTTGTAATCGGATATCGCGTGAGCCGAGTATCGCTCGCCCAGTCTGGTCGCCGCGAGTGTGACCTGAGGTCTCCATCGGCCGACCTTTAGGCCAAGATTGGCGGCCACAACCGCGATGGTGTGATCTTCATCCCGCGAATAGGAGCCCATGGTGTTGATGTTCATATCGCCGGAGCGCGTATCAAGAGCTACGCCATTAAAGCCGCCAAAGTCGGGAAACAGGATACTCTCATCGTCCAGTCTGGGGGAGTATGAGAGCAATTTCCCCCGATAGCCGATAACCGAGCCGAGTCCGTATTTCCGGGTGAATGAACCGACAACCGCGCTTCGCACCACGCCGCGGTCCGAGCGGTATGTCGCGGAACGTCCGACAAAACGCTCGCGGCCGGTCAGCTCTTTCCGGATCCCAAAGGCGAGCTCCCAGTTCTGGTCGACGTGTGATCTCATCTTCAGCAAGTACCGTGATAGCTCGTCCGCTTCGAGTCGCTGGTAATAGCCATATTTCAGCGTGTGCCGTGTCTTTGATGTTTGGCCTGCTGACGTCTGCTCGACGCTATCTTCTTCAGTCGAAAGCTCCGGGATCAGATCCAGCAGGTAGAGCAATGACGGTTCCAACCCGTTCTGCTCCATGTCAACCAGCAGCAGGTACTGGTCGTAGTCGATCTCACCCGCGAGATACGCTTCGTAGATCTCATCTTCCGACGGTATCACCACGCTCGAGAGCTCCTGCGCCGTTGCCCGCAGACACAACAGCCCGGCAATCAGTATGCCGGCAACGTACTTCACGTTTCCCCCAGTCTAACTCAGGTTGTACTTCTTCAGCTTTCTATACAGTGTTCGTTCGGCGATCCCAAGGCGGGTCGCGGTCTCTTTGCGATTTCCGCTGGTCTCATCAAGGGTCTTTTCGATCAGTCTCCGCTCCATTTCATCCATGGTCGCGTTGGTAACCGATACGACCTCGGTCCCTGGGGTCGGCTCGGCGTCAGCCGGAAGGTGCGACGTTATCAGGTCGCGGAGCATCTTGATCTCGGTCCCGAGCGAGAGGATCGCGCGATAGATCAACTCCTGTCCGGCCTGCTCGACTGTGCGTCCGGTCGAGACCGGCAGATGGGTCGCGGAGGCGTTTTGCTCGGCGATAAACCGCTCGACATCCTTTACGTCCACCATCCCGCCCGGCTTCAGCGCCGCCATACGAGTGGCGAAGTTTTTCAACTGCCTGATATTCCCCGGCCAGTCGTACCGCGTCAACAGGTCGAGAGCGGCATCCGAATACTCCACTCCGGTCTTCTCCCAGAAGAAATGGAGCAACGGCTGGATATCCTGGCGTCGCTGGTAGAGCGGCGGGAGCACGATCTTGACCACACTGATCCGGAAATAGAGATCTTCGCGGAACTGACGTTCGGCGATCGCTTCGGTCAGGTCACGGTTGGTCGCCGCGACCACGCGAGCGTTGGCGCGACGAGGTTCGGACGAGCCGACAGGATAGTAGGTGCCGTCTTCGAGGACGCGCAACAATTTCACCTGCATGTCTGGTTTGGTTTCACCGATCTCATCGAGAAAGATCGTCCCTCCCTGAGCCTTAAAGAACAAACCTTCCCGCTTGGCGACTGAGCCCGTAAACGCGCCGCGCTCATGGCCAAACAGCTCGGATTCCAACACGCCTTCGGCCAACGCGCCGCAATTGATCGCGACATACGGCTTCCCCTTGCGCGTCGATTCATTATGAATGGCGCGCGCGACCAGTTCCTTCCCGGAACCGGAAGGCCCCACTATCAGCACCGAGACTTCGGTGGGAGCTATCTTTTCGATAACCCGCGCCACGGCCTTGATCGATGATGAGCGGCCGACCATCTGGTATTGCCGCAGGAGCGCTTTGTCTGAGAGGATCGTGTTGAGTCGCTCTGCCATCCCCTTATCGCCCAGATCGCGCGAGAGATAACCATCAAACAGTTTTTCCTGTTCGTCGGGGCCAAAGTGGCTATGCACGATCCGCCAGATCTCCGCCAGCGGGGCAAACTTGCGGATCCGCAGCGCGACGGCGCCGGTCAGATCCTGGCGGCTCTCCTCCACCAGCACCAGTTCGATCTGTCGTTCTTTGACCGTCTGGTATAGTTCCGATAGCTCGGTCACGACCATTCCCAGTTCATCCCACGCCAATGTGGTCCCGATCTGGTGACTTGGATCGATTAAGATTACTACTCTGGACTGGGTTCTAGCGGTGGCGTGCATAGCGGCTGATTATCGTCGATACTTTCTCTCGCGGCGCGGCTCGGGCCGGGTGCGAACTTTTGGTTTTGAAGGGAGAAACGGTACATGCCCGCGTTTTTTTGCCTGAAGCTCCGGGAGAAACAGATCGATCTCGGCGCGGACCGTGTTGACGCTCATCACACCGACCCGAATCGGGTCGCCAAGACGGAATACTTTGTTTTTGCGGCGACCCACGATCCGGTAGTTTTTCTCGTCGAAGTGGTAGTAATCGTCATCCACCGCGGAGAGTCTTACCAGGCCCTCGACTCCCATATTCTCCAGGCGTACGAAAAAGCCGTACGCGGTGACGCCCGAGATGACGCCCTTATATTCCTCTCCCAGATGATTGGCCATGAACGTCACCTGCTTGACCTTGATCGCCTGGCGTTCGGCGGCTTCGGCGGTTCGCTCGGTCTCGGAGCAATGCGTGCCGACATGATCAATGACCGCCTCGATCTTTTTGGCGAATTGCGGCGTGTAATGCCCCTGACGCTGACGGCGCAGGAGCCGATGGACGATCAGGTCGGGATAGCGCCGGATAGGCGATGTGAAGTGCGTGTAATGGGTAAACGCCAATCCGAAGTGGCCGATATTCTCCCGCTGATAGACCGCCTTCTTCATTGATCGAAGCAGCAATTCGTTGATAAACTCTTCTTCCGGGATATTTTTGACCGACTCAAGAAAACGGGCGATCTGCACCGGTTTCATATTGGGTGAGACAGGAAACTTGTAGCCAAGTCGATTCATCATTTGGGAAAATGCTTCGAGCTTTTCAAGATCCGGCTTGTCATGGACGCGATAGAGGAACGGTCGAGCGGCGCGAACCATCTCGATCGCGACCGCCTTATTGGCGACAAGCATAAACTCCTCGACCAGGCGATGCGATTCAAGTCGCACGCGGTGCCCCAGCTCCAGCACTTCACCCTTTTTGTTCATCACGATCTTGGCTTCAGGCAGATCAAAGTCAAGCGAGCCTTCGGCGAATCGACGCTTGGTGAGCAGTCGCGCCAGTTCACGCGCGATCAGCAGATTGGACGCCACCTTCTCCAGTTTGGCGTCGGCCACGCCGGTGTCGAAGAATTGCTGAACCTCCTCATAGGTCAGTTTGGCGCGGGATCGGATGATCGTGTCATGGATCGTCCAACTGAGCATCTTCCCCTTCTGGTCGAATTGGATGATCGCCGAGTGCGCCAGCCGCCGCTTGTTGGCTTTTAGTGAACAAGTATCCGCGGACAACGCCTCCGGGAGCATCGGTATCACCATCCCGGGGAGATAGATCGAATTGCCGCGCTTGAATGCCTCCATGTCGAGGTCCGAACCTTCGGTCACGAAGTGCGCCACGTCGGCAATATGCACGCCCAGCTTGAAGCCTAATTCGTTCCGCTCGACCGAAACGGCGTCGTCGTGATCTTTGGCATCCTCGGGATCAATGGTATAAACCAGCTCTTTGGACAGGTCGAGCCGTTCGGTCGTGTCGATCTCGTCCAACGCCGCCGCGGCCCTTTCCGCCTGTTCGAGTACTTCAGGAGGAAACTCAGTCGGCAGTCCGAACCCGCGGATGACCGTAAGCATGTCCACCCCTGGCTCGCCCGGAAAGCCGATGCGCTCGATGATCTGCCCTTCGGGATTGAGGTGAGGATCATCCCACACGACCAGCTGCGCGACCACCTTCTCGCCATCCTCGGCATCCAGTGTTTTGTCGGGGTGAATGTAGATATCCCGATGTATGCGGGGATTGTCGGGCTGAACATAGAGCATCGAGCGAGACCGCTTGAAGACGCCGACAATGTTGCGCGGGGCGCGCTCCAGAATTTTGATGACTGTCGCCGCTTCGCGCCCATTCACCGTTCCGGTGAGGCGAACCATCACTTTGTCGCCGTCAAGCGCGGTGCCGATTGAGTGCGGTGGAATAAGAAGGTCGATCTCTTTTCCTTCGCGGATAAGATATCCGGCGCCGGAGCGAGTGATCTGGACCGTACCAACCGCGACATTCAACTCTTCAGGCAGCCCGATCCTACTCCGCTTGAGCTGGACCAACTGACCTGACTCAAGTAAGGCTTT
>JAMPYH010000170.1 GCA_023700785.1 Candidatus Zixiibacteriota bacterium | reverse complement strand
TCTCGAGCACTTCCTGATCATCGTCCGAGAAATTGCCGCCATCCGTCTTGTTGAACATGATAAGGACGCCATGACAGCGGTCCGACGTTTGGATCGGGAGCGCGATCACGGTATTGAGGGTGATCCCTTCCTCGGATTTGATGCCGAGGTCCGAGAGAATGATCGTTTCCTTTTTCTCGAGACAATAGCTCGCGAGATCCTGACCGTCGTGGTAGATCAGGGCGCGGACAAACTCCTCAGTGACTCCCCAGCAGGTCTTGTTGGTGACTTTGCCGGACTCGGTCAACATGATCAGCCCAACCTCTCCCCCGACCAGACCCATCGCCATGTCCATCACGACTGAGAGCACGGCGCCGGTATCATGGATTGAAGTAATGACCGCGCCCATCGTGGCAAGATCGCGAAGCTGGGCTTTGCGATACTCGAGGCGGGTCTCCAGATCTTCGATTTGAGCTGAGATCTCGGAATCGGTAAGCATACGCCGGATTATCGGCAGGTACGCCTCGAAGTTAAGGTCTGGCTGGTAGATATAGGGATTGTTGGGACTATTTTTGGCGGAACTTGAGGCGAATAGGGACGCCTTCGAAGCCGAACCGTCCCCGGAGCTGATTGGAGAGGTAAGCGACGTACCCTTTGTCCAGCAGTTCCGGATGGCTGACAAAGAAGACAAAGGTGGGCGGAGCGATCTCGGACTGGGTCATAAACTTAAATTGGATGAACTTCCCCTGCTTCGCCGGCGGCTTACGTTTGCCGAAGACCTCCTGAAGGAAATTATTCAGTTCCGACGTTTGTATTCGCCGGTTGAGATCAACGTGTACCTGGTCAACCAGCGACATCACCTTGGCGACACGTTGCCCTGATTTGGCGGAGATGAAAAGGATCGGTACATAGGCCATCGGCCCCAGTTGTTCGCGAAGGTTCTCGGTGAACTCGTCGGCGGTCTTATCAGTTTTGTCGATTAGATCCCACTTGTTGACGGCGAGTACCGCGCCCCTCCGCGCGTCAAGCACATCCCCCAAAACACGCATGTCGCCGGTGGTCAAACCGTCGGCGGCATCGATCAGCACTACGCCCACATCGCATTCATCGATAGCACGGGCGGTACGAAGATTCGTATAAAACTCTATGTTCTCCTGGACTTTATAATGTCGGCGAAGTCCCGCGGTATCGATCAGAACATACTTCTTGTCGCCGATCTCGAGCAAAGAATTGACAGCATCGCGCGTGGTGCCGGCTATCGGAGAGACGATCAGTCTCTCTTCGCCGATCAGCTTGTTGATGAATGACGATTTCCCAACATTGGGGCGTCCCACTACCGCGACACGTATCGCCCCCTCCTCCGCGGCGGATAGCCCCTCTTCGGACGGGAGCCGCTCCACGACAGCGTCAAGCAGTTCACCGATCCCCAGTCCAAGAGTCGCGGAGACAGGCATCGGTTCGCCATGTCCAAGCTTCATGAACTCATAGATATTCATATCCAGCGCGGGATTGTCCGCCTTATTGGCCACGAGGATGGTCGGCTTGTTGGCTTTGCTGAGCGTGCGGGCGATACGGTGATCGGTACCGTCAATGCCGATCTGCGTGTCAACCACAAGTACGATCAAGTCCGCTTCGTTGACCGCAAACTCCGACTGGTCAAGGATCAGGCGTTCCATCAGATCTTTGCTGTCCGGCACCATCCCGCCGGTGTCGATCAATCGAAACTGGCGGCCGTTCCATTCGCAAATTGCGTAATTCCGGTCCCGGGTCACGCCCGAGGTCGGATCGACGATCGCTATCTTCTTTCGGAGAAGTCGGTTGAACAGCGACGATTTCCCAACATTGGGACGCCCGACTATCGCCACTATCGGGAGGCTCATATAAATACGTCTTTGACGGTCGCGGCGAGATCGTACTGACCGATATAGACCGGCTTCTGGAGCACAGTCTGAAATTGGGTCAACGATAGATTGTCAAGGAACAACGAATCCTGATTCAAACAGTTCGGCGGTAGCACCAGAACCTCAAACTCGTCGATCTTGGCGCGGGCTTCACGCAGCAGATCCTGGCCGGTGAGCAGACCGGAGACAGTCACTGTTTCCCCCCAGAAACGGTTCCTGACCGGATGGATCGAGACGTCCAACCCAAGCTCATCGCCCAGGAATGGCAGCACTTCGTCAATAAGGAAGGGGTATGCGGAATAGCCGGTGAAAAACATCGCCCGCTTTGCCTGAAACTTCTGCTTTCTGAGATTAGCCCGTTTGCGGTTGAACAGAGTCAGGAACTCGCGCACCATCCCAATGCCGTTCTCGAATTGATTCATTGCTTCGTACTCAGACCGCTTGGGGAAAGGGCGATGGGCCTGCACATAGAACTCATCGGCGGCCCAGACAAATCGACTGCCGCACGCTTTCTTTATCTCTTTCTGACGGCCCTCGACGTAGTCGATGATCGCGGACGCCTCGTCTGCTCGATAAGTGCGAAGGTTCGGCAGGTCATCGCGATATTTGGTCAGCCCGACCGGTACGACCGCCAGCGTTTCGACCGTCGGATAGAGATCGACGAGTTCGTTGATGGTCCGCTCGAGCTGTGGTCCATCGTTTATGCCCGGACAGAGGACCACCTGAGTATGAAGACTGATACCGTTCTCCCCCAGTTGGCGCAGTCTCGGGATGATCGGCGCGAGTTTTTCGTTTTTCAGCATGCAACGGCGGAGTTTGTCGTCGGTGGCGTGCACCGAGATATAGAGCGGCGACAGCCGCTGCTCGATTATTCGGGCGATATCGTCGTCGGTCGTATTGGAAAGCGTAACAAAATTGCCATGCGTAAACGAGAGGCGGTAATCCTCGTCCTTGACATACAGGACACGCCTCATCCCCTGCGGTTGCTGGCGGATGAAACAGAAGATGCAGTCGTTTTTGCAGGTGCGGACTTTGTGGTCATCAAGGGTGATGCCGAGATCTCCGGCGGCAACATCATGAAACTTGAACGCGATCTCGCGCCCCTTGTCATCGGCGAAAGTGATCCGGACCCGTTCATCCGCGATCTTGTAGCGGAAGTCGATCGCGTCCTGGATCTGCTGACCATTGACGGTCAGAATGGAGTAGCCGGGTCGAATATAGCCAAAGAGCGGCGATGCCGGGTCGATCTCGAGAATCTTCATAACCTTCTTACAAGCAATAAAATAAGCGGGCGATGGGGTTCGAACCCACGACGTCCAGCTTGGGAAGCTGACATTCTACCACTGAATTACGCCCGCCGGTTTCAGCCTATTAACATAAAGGCTCCCGGACCGAATGTCAACAGAGAAACATCCGAGCGGGAGCCTAATACATTATCCTTCTGCGCTTTACGCGGTCTATACTACCTCACAATGGGCATTCCGGCAGTGATGGTCTGGGATTGTAGGTCAAATATGCGATCAGTAGCGAGAGATCAGACAGATCGATTGCTCCCACGGCGTTGACATTTGCTTCGGCCAGGCACGGCACCAGGGGTGGCGGGAAGATCAGACCGAAGATGATCTGCGAGAGATCCGCCACATCTACCCTGCCGTCTCCATTCACGTCCCCTGTCGTGCCAATACAACAGCTCCTACAATTTTCCTGAACTTGCCAGCTCCAGGCGACCGCCTTGTCGATGGTCTTTTTCAACGAGTCAAGTGCCTGGGCAGTTGTCCCACCCGAAGGGCGCGTCACCGCGAGCGCTGTCCAGATAGTCAGAGTATCGTCGGCCGGCAGGGTCCATCCTGTGGCAGCTTGATTTTTGTAAATCAACATTGAATACAGGTCGGTGATACGGGCTCCCGTCGTGTAGCCGGAGGGTATCATCTGCTCCCACTGTTCCGCAGGTACGAATCCGCCGCTGGGATAGACAAATGAGTCATTCGGCGCGTTGAAACCCGCATAAAGGTCCCTTGTTGAAAAGCAATTCTTCATGTGCATTTTGATCAGCGCCACCCCTCCGTACCGTAGAGAATTGTCATAGCAATCAGCTACCGCGTCCGTGGAATTAAACCCGCGCATATAGACCATCCCGCGGCTGGCGTCAAAGCCGCCAACATTATTGCTGGTGCCGGAGTCGGTCGGGATGTCCCAGTCAAAGGCCTCACCTATCGCCAGATTGGTTACCGACTGACCGATATTGAAGGGAAATATCCTCATCCGTTGAACGACGAACTCGCAACTGTCGGCATTCGGTGCACCTGATGGCGCGAAATAAGTCTTTTCGATCTTGACCAGGGAATCGACGGTGCACATGGTTCCCGTGTTGAAGCCGTCGTAGGAAGGAGTTGAGAAACTTCCTCTTTCGGATGAGGTGATCAGGGGCTCAAACCTGGTCCCAGTCGCAAATCCGTTTTCAAAGATCGACCAGGAAGCCACATAGGAATTCTCGGCCGTTTTGCGAATGATCACCGGAGAGGCGTCGCCCAGATAGATGGAAGCATACCCTCGAGAGTTCCCTCCTGTGTCACACTCGGGTCCGCCCGACGTAAATGGCGAGTAGTTCAGATTGACGCCACCGAGATAGTTGTGCCCCATATTGCCATAATAATCGACCACCAGACCGATCCCACATTGCGTGAAGATCGTGTCCCAGACAATGGAAGCCGGAACTTTGACAGTTACGCGGCCCCCGGGCGACTCAGCGCGATTCACCTGTGAAGGGGGGTCAGAAGGGGGATTGTCGGGGCGGTTAGTTGCGACGACGTTGGTCACTGCGAGGATGACCACGCCGAGAGTGAGGATGCGCCAGAACGATGGTCCAAGCGACATACCTGCTCCTTTCATCTGTTCGCCTATATAGCAATACCACCGACTACTGCAGCCGATGGCGCTTTCAATTCACCCGGCTATGATAAGAGGATTTTCCCCTGCGACTGATTACAGTATAGCAGTCAGCGGGATCGGACGCAAGTACAAAATCGATTGTTCCGCCTATGTTTAGACGGAGCCATTACTGGCGGCGGCCGGTGAGCCGAACGATGATGATCGAGGCTTCGTACAGCAGGTACATCGGCACAGCAAGCAGAAGTTGCGTTACTACGTCCGGTGTCGGAGTGAGAATGGCCGAAACCAACAGGATCGCGACAATGGCTATACGCCTTCCCCTGGCCAGGAAGGATGATGAAATTACGCCCAGTTTGCCCAGAATAAACGCGATGACCGGCATCTCGAAACTGAGGCCGAACGCGATGAGCAACATCCCTGCGAACGAGATGTAACTGGAGACCGTGATTATCGGGCTGAGCAGGTCGCCGGAGAATCCGATCATGAATTTCAGGGCGAATGGAAGAACATAGTAGTAGCAAAACGCGGTGCCGGAGAGAAAGAGGATCGTGGCGACAGAAATAAACGGAAAGACCATCTTTCGTTCGCGCGGGTAGAGTCCCGGCGCGACAAAGGCCCAGAACTGATAAAAAATGAACGGCAGGGCCGCCCCCACGCCGGTAAAGAGGCAGATCTTCAGGTAAGCCGAGAAGGAGCCGGTCACCTCGGTCACGTGAAGTTTGATCCCGCCCAACGGGGCGATGAACCACTTGACGATCTCATCGGCGAAATAAAACGAAACCGCCGCGCAGACGATCACCACCAATGTCGAGCGGATCAGCCGTTTTCGCAGTTCTTCGAGATGCTCGAGGAACGGCATCTCCCCCGGTTTACGTTCGGGTGGCGGCGGGTCGATCGGCTGGTCAAGGGGTGACATACGCTGAATCTGAAACGGTCAGAGGTGAAAGTCAAACCTAAATCTTTGGCCTACCCGCCGGACGACTGCGGACCAGTTCGCTTTCCTTTGTGCTTGCGCATCCGGTTGAGTTCATCGATAAACTCGTTCATATCCTGAAAATCCCGATAGACCGACGCGAAACGGATGTACGCGACCTCGTCAACCTCGCGAAGTTTCGCGATCACCAGCTCGCCGATCTGTTTGGATTCAATCTCCCCCTTGCCCAGGTCATGAATGGCCGCCTCGATCTCCTGAACCATCAGGTCGATCTGGGCGCTGGTGACCGGTCGTTTGTTGCAGGCGAGGCGGATGCCGTGGAGCAATTTGGCGCGGTCGAACGGCTCGCGGCGACCGTCGGACTTGAGGACTATCAGAACCGACTGTTCAACATATTCGTACGTGGTAAATCGCGTTCCACAGGAGAGGCACTCGCGGCGACGCCGGATGGCGCGATTATCCTGCGACGGTCGGCTGTCAACCACCTTATCTTCTTCATAT
>JAMPYH010000169.1 GCA_023700785.1 Candidatus Zixiibacteriota bacterium | reverse complement strand
TTCCGGTATATCTACGGTTTGGTAGGCTCAGTCGATCAAGCCGAGGATGCTGTCCAGGAAGCGTTTGTGAGAGCCTGGTCGGCTATCAAGACCTTCCGGCCGGATTACTCCTTCTACCCCTGGCTGTCCACCATAGCCCGCAATCTGGCCTATACGCAGGTTGCCCGCGAGGAGCGAAAGGAATCCCTGGATAAGTTGACGGAGAAAGGGTATGACCCGGCATCGGCCGACCTTGGCCCACTGGAGCAGTTGTTGAATGAAGAATCACAATCCAGATTTTACAAGGCGCTGATGGCGATGCCGTCAACGTACCGAACCGTTTTTGTGCTGAGGCATTTTGAGAATATGGATTATGTGCAGATCGCGAATTACCTGAAGATCCCGCCGGGGACGGTGGACTCGCGACTGTACCGGGCGCGACAGTATTTGATGACTGAATTGAAAGATCTCCTTGAGTGATCGAAGCAGGCAGAGAGAAGAAGACTGGTAATGGATCATTCTTATTTCCGCGATAAGGTTTCGGCCTATCACGACCGTGAGCTACCAGCCCAGGAGCTGGAGATGCTCAGGGAGCATATTGCCTCCTGCGCCGAGTGCAGTCAATTGCTCGCGGAGTACGAACGCCTTGACGCGCTGGTCGCCGCGAAGATCGAGCTACAAGGAAGCGATGAGTTCTGGGAGCGTTCCGCCCAGAAGATCGAAGAGCGGCTTGGTTTCATCGAAAAGACCGAAGTCACGCCGATATCGAAGCCGTCCTGGGATAGATCGATGGTCTGGAAAATGACCGCGGTGGCGGCATCGGTGGCGATCATGTTCTTTATCGGGCTTAACAAGGATGACATTTTCAGGCAGTCGATCCCGGATGAGCCTGCCAGGCATGAGATCGCGCCGAATATCGTGGCGGACTCCGCAACACCCGCCAAGGAACCCACCTCTACTACGGCAGCTGAGTCCAAGCCGGTTGAGATAAAGAAAGCTGAACCAGCGCCTGCGACTGGTGGTGATGCCGACCAAACGGCGCGCACGAATGAGATCGTGACTCCATTAAAACCTGTTCAGGCTCCCGAGGTCGGAGAAGCGAAAACGAAAAAAGTTGAGGTTGTCGAAGAGCGAGAAACAACCAAACAGGTGATTCAATTATCGGAGTCCTCACCGACCACCAGCAAGTTGGCCGCGCCAGGCACGGCGCAATCAATGGAGAAAGCAACCGCTCCGGCGGAGCAACCGTCGGCGCTTTTTGCCCCTGCCCCCAAACAAGCGGCATCCGAAAGATCTCTCGGCATGCCGGATATAGCGGTGGATTCTATTTCCGCCGATTCGGAAGCGGATCTGGCGCACTGGCGATCAATGCGCGATTCGTTAATCGCTATTGCTGAAGCTCCCACGCAGACCGCGGCGGAGAAGTACGGCATTACCGGTTATCAACGCTCAGAAAAATCGAAGAAGGCGGCGGCCGCGTCCAACCTCCGTTCCACGGATGTAAAAGCGCAGGTTGAAAAACAGCTCCTTGAGGCGAATTATCAGATAGCTCTGTTGACCTCAGATGCAGACGAATACGCGAGCTGTATCAAGGCTCTTCAGCGCGCGGCAGACGATGTTTCTTCGACCAACGCGCCTTTGGCGGGCCAGTATCTTACACGCCTGAAAACCGAGCGAACCAGCCCTCCTCAAAAATAGCGAATCTTTTTCCCGGCCATTTCGTAGTTATACCTAACGATAGCTACGGAAGGAGTACGATATGGTAAAACGGCTCTATCGTTCAACAGCGGACCGCTATGTCGCGGGAGTCTGCGGCGGACTTGGTGAGTATTTCGAGATAGACCCCGCTTTCATTCGAATCCTGTTCGTGCTTCTGACCTTCGCGTCGGGTTTCGGTCTTTTGGCTTACCTGATCATCTGGATCACGGTGCGTCGTCGTCCGGTCGATCTTCCGGTCACCGTCTCGCTTGAACCAAAGCCGGAGCGGGACTCGCGAGTCTGGAGTCGCTATTTTCCCGGCGTGATCCTGATTGTCCTCGGGATGATCTTCTTTATTCAGCAAAACTTCTACTGGTTTGATTTTGAGGAAGTGTGGGAGAAGTTCTGGCCGGTGATCCTGATCGCCGTCGGTCTGGTGTTGGTTCTGCACAAGAGCCGACCCAAAACCGCCACCGCTCCGCATACACTCCACCAGACTGAACAAAATGGAGGGATCTCCGCATGAGTCCAGCACGGTTTCGCTGGGGGATGTTGCTGGTTCTGCTCGGCGTCGTGTTGTTGTTGCGTAACCTCGAGGTCATCAACAGCAATTTCTGGGCGGACTTCGTCATGTATTTCCCGGTCCTGCTGATCGCGATCGGGCTTGAAAAGATCTTTACCAAGACCAAAGCGCATCATGTCGCCTATGCTACCAGCGTGCTGATCTTTGTCGGCGGAATCTGGGTGGTACTGGCCGGGAGCCGCGGCGGTCTGGATGACAGCTTTTTCTCCGAGACTCAGTACGAGATCCCGGATGAAGGCGCGATACAGACTTTGCGCGCGACCGTGGATCTCGGCGAAGGGAATCTGACAGTGCGTGACGCCAGCGAGAAGATCTTTGATGGTCAGTTCCGCCAGTTTACGGTCAAACCGGAGATCGTGTACACTGTCGAGGGGAGCGAGGGTGTCCTTTCGCTGGCCGGCAGAGCGAAGCGCTGGCTGGGCGGTGTGGTGCGGGTCGAGACCGATGAGGCTAATGACTGGTTTGTCTCGTTCTCCAACAAGATCCCATTGTCGCTGGAATGCCTCGGCGAAGAATCGGATGTCCATCTCAATCTGGCCAGTACGCCGGTCAGGAAGATCCGCGTGGATGTCAGCGACGGCGCCATCTATCTCAAGCTCGGGACGATCGAGCCTGAAGTTGATGTCACTGTTGGAGGCGAAAACTCCGAGCTGCGCCTTCGCGTGCCGGAAGCGGTCGGGCTGAAGATCACCGGCGTGGAGGACGCGGAGTATCTCACTCGCGTCGGCCTGGTTCGCCGGAACGGATTCTATGTCAGCGAGGGATTTGATACGCTCACCAGCCATATCAAGGTCGATCTGGATGACCAGCTAAGTTCGCTCAATATCGACTATTACTGATTTCCTTTTTCTTCCTCCAGTACGAGACCGGTTCGTGAAGGCAAGCGCGAACCGGTCTTCGTTTGTCGGCTCCTGACAAATCGGTTGCGCCGGATTAAACTCCGTTGTTGATTGCGGGCACCAGGAGATCGATAACATGCACATGCGCAGTCTGATGATCCTCGTCGCGGCGGTCTGTGGTGTGACCGGATGTACCGGTTCCGGAGGTTCGGGCTTGGCGAGCGGAGTTCTCCGCGTCGGCACCGACGCCACGTATCCCCCCTTTGAGACGGTTGACACCGAGACGGGAGAACCGGTAGGGTTTGATATCGACCTCATTACTGAGATCGCCAAACTGAACGGCTGGAAGCCTGAGTTTATTATTACTCCGTTCGATGGCATGATCCCCGGTTTGCAGGGGGAGAAGTATGATGTCGCCATCAGTTCCATCACGATCACTCCGGAGCGGTCGGCGGTGGTTGATTTTTCGACGCCGTATTACACTGCCGGACAGATCGTCGCGGTGCCGCTGAATGACACCTCAATCTCAGGTATCGCCGATCTTGCGGGGAAACGGGTCGGCGTGCAACTGGGGACGACGGGCGAGATGATGGCGCAAAAGACCGAAGGGCTTGAAGTTTTCTCGTACGACAATATCGGCGCCGCGTTTATTGATATGTCGAACGGCAATCTCGACGCTGTCCTGAACGACTTCCCGACCACCCAGGCGTATATTCGCTCGCACGCGTCGGCGCGGACGGTTGGTGAGATTCTTAGCAAGGAACAGTACGGTATCGCTCTCCGCAAAGGGAGCGAGGAATTGCGCGCCAAGATCAACCAGGCGCTTGAATCGCTCAAGGCGAGCGGACGGTATCGGGAAATACATCTCAAGTGGTTTGACACCGAACCGGCGCTGGAGTAGGACCGTTACTTCGATTCGTATCATCTGACACTTGACCATTCACGAACATCGGCATAGATTCACGACATGACATCACCCAAGAGTAACTCGATCCCGAAGAATTGCGTAATCGCGCTGGATGGTCCGGCCGGTTCCGGCAAATCGACCACCGCGCGCATGCTCGCCGCCCGGCTGAAATATAATTATCTCGATACGGGCGCGATGTACCGCGCGCTGACCGTGCTGGCGCTCCGGCGGAGAGTGCTGCCATCCGATGGGGTGGTACTCAAAAAACTCGCCGACGAAATGCAGATCCGCTTTGAGACGCAGAAAGAGGTCAACCGCGTTTTTGTCGATGGCGAAGATATGACCGAGCGGATCCGGATGCCCGAGATCACCCGGCATGTCTCCGAAGTCTCCGCGCATAGAGGCGTGCGGGAGGCGATGGTCGGGAAGCAGCAGGAATTGGGGAAAGAGGGGAATATCGTCGCTGAAGGAAGAGACACCACGACGGTCGTTTTTCCTGACGCGCATTTGAAAGTTTATCTCGACGCTTCACTCGAGTGCCGAGCCCAGCGGCGCCTGCTGGATATGGTCAAGCTGGGGATCGAGACCTCGCTTGAGGAACAGGAAGCGGACTTGCGCCGGCGGGACACGTTTGATTCGGGGCGGCAGCATTCACCGCTTCGGCGCGCGGAGGATGCGTACCTGATCGATACGACCCACATGACGATAGACGAGCAGGTGGATAAGATCATCTCCCTGCTGAAGACCGCCGCCAAAGGAAAATGAAGATCCTCTATTACGCCGGCTGGTTTGTCACGCGAGTGATAAGCAAGCTGGTCTTTCGTATCCGGATCAGCGGGCGGGAGAACTTCCCCAAATCCGGCGGTTTCATTCTCGCGACCAATCATATCTCATACTATGACCCGCCGCTGGTCGGCTCCTGGGCGCCGCGCCAGGTTTACTTCTTTGCCAAGCAGGAGCTGTTTAAGAACAAGCTCTTTGGCTGGCTCATTCGCCAGACCAATGCGCTGCCGGTAAAGCGGGGAGCGATCGACCGACAGGCGTTGGAGATGTCACTCGCAGTCATCAGGCAAGGTTATGGGCTGACGATCTTCCCGGAGGGTACGCGCTCCAAGACCGACCATTTCCTTCGCCCCAAGCCGGGAGTGGGAATGCTGGCGATCAAGGCGGGGTGCATGATAGTACCCGGCTATGTACATGGCGCCAATAGACTTAGGGGCTGTCTTTTGGGACGGGAGAGGATGTCGATCACCTATGGAGAGCCGTTTACCGTGGAGTGGGTGAAATCGTTCGGCGAAGATAAAGACGCTTACGATAAGATCGCCGAGGCGGTCATGGCTCGGATCGGGGAAATTAAAGGGACTCTGCCGACCAGCCGAGACTAACGGATATCCTTCGGTAACGGGGACAAAAAACCGCTTGTCCTTTACGTATATCCTGATATATTCGAAGGCTACTTCCTAACGCTTTGGAAACCATAGTGTAAAAGGAGGACATGCGCCGGTTTTCCTTCGGGAAAAAATAAAAACCGGCGGATGAGTAATGTAAGGAGGTTCTTTTAGTTTCATGGCAATTGCCAAACGTCCATCCAAACCCATTGGGGTCAAGGTCAGCAAACGCAAGACCACGACCGCAGCCAAAACTTCCAAAACCAAAACCAAAATCACCAAGTCCAGCACTGAACCGGTCGTCACCACAACGGTGATCGCGCAGGAGCAGGAGCTGATCGATCGCGTTACGACCGCGCGTCGTCAACGCGTCGCCGAAAAAGCGGCAGTCCGCACCGGCCCGGTGATGCCGGCAGAACCGCAAGAAGTCGCCGCCGTGAAGATCACCGATGTTTCGGGGGTCGTGTACGACAAAGCCGACTACGATGCCATGGTCGAGATGTATGATTCGACCATCAAAGACATCAAGGAAGGCGAGATCGTCCGCGGTCGAGTTCTCGGCGTCACGCTCAACGACGTGATCGTCGATGTCGGTTTCAAATCCGAAGGGATCATCCCGATCAATGAGTTCAGCATGCCGCTGACCATCAAGGTCGGTGACCCGATCGATGTCTTCCTCGAGCAGATCGAGGATCAGAACGGCCAGCTCCTGCTGTCCAAGCAGAAGGCCGACTTTATGCGCGTCTGGGATCGTATCCGCGAGGTGCATGATTCCGGCGAAACCATCCCCGGACGCATCGCCCGCCGGATCAAAGGCGGTGTGGTGGTCGATATCATGGGCGTTGACGCGTTCCTGCCCGG
>JAMPYH010000168.1 GCA_023700785.1 Candidatus Zixiibacteriota bacterium | reverse complement strand
TCATCCAGGTCGGACCTGTCGTAGTCGGTCGCTCCGTAATACTCGCCGCGGATAGCCGTCCCGCCGATGGGCAGCACATCAAGATACAGCTGGGCGTCAACGCCAAACCGATTCTTGTCTTTCGAGAATCCGGGGACCGCCGCTTTGGCCGCGGTGTTTTTTACTTCGCTTGAATCAACCACATGGTCGCCGTTGGTATCCGTCCACGAAGTTGACGCCGCGGTCGCCGCGGTACCGGCGATGAAATTGTCGCCCCAGTAGCCCGAGACGCCGACATCAAGCATCCCAAGTTTCGCTTTCGCGCGCGCGATGATATCCTTCTGCCTGGTCGGATCCCACCAGGTAAACGCGCTGTTTTCGATCCCGAACCCCTGGAAGACGCCGATATTGGCGGCGAAATAGCGCGGAGCGGTGTAGGTGAAATTGATCCCGCGATCCCGTTCTCCCTTAAAGAGCGCGTTTTCGGCGGCGCTCCGCTCCGGGAAATCTCTCTGCGACGAAGAGTACTCGATCTCGTAGCCGAACGGCCAGTTGAATTGACCGACCGTCAGCGCGAACGAATGGAAATTGTGCGTCTTGCTCAGCTTGACATACGCCTCCTTCAGCGACACGCTGTTCTTGGACGCGTCGAAATAGATGACATATTTGCTGGTGCTGTTCGGGGTGACCGTGAACTTGATACGGCCGCGGCGAATGTAAATGTTGCTCGCGCCGTTGTTCTGTTTGACATCAGGCCCGCTCGCGAAATTCGCCAGGGTATCGATGTACTCCCAGCGGGTCTGCAAATAGCCCGAGATCTTCACGTACTTCAGGATCCCCACATCGCTGTTGAGGGTCGCGAGATTTTCGGACATCCCTTCCAGCCGATCTTTCGTCTCGAGCAGCGCCGCGCGCAGGCTGTCGATCGCCAGGTCGGTGCTGTCCTTGTCCGTCTGCGCTGAGATGCCGCTTGTGATCGAGAGCACAAGTAGCGCCGCTACTGCCCAGAACTTTTTCATAATCGCTCTTCATTCTCCTGCGTCCGTGCGACGGATCGCGGTTGAAAGTGCCTTGTTCCCCAAGTTGACTTTTCCAACAGCAGCGGGAGAAACGAGCGTGATACCGCCCATCGGGTCGAGTCTTCGCAAGCTCACCTCAAGCGAACGACTCCGCAATTGATCCGTGTCTCTTCCCACTGACAGCTCGCGAGATACTCGTTCCCGCTTGCCGACAGTGAAAGAAAACCGGTTCAATGTTAGGAGATTGTTAGTGACAAGCTAATTGTTAGTATGCGGGAGAGATCGCGGGAGATCCGATATTTCCTGGAGGAGAATGTGGATAACGCTATAAGCGGTTGGCCGGTATCTGGATTCTGAAGGTTGAACCGACTCCCGGCTCACTTTCGACCGAGACTCGTCCGTTATGCGCCAGCACAATATGTTTGGTGATCGCCAAACCGAGCCCGGTGCCCCCCATCGCGCGTGAGCGGGCCGCGTCCACCCGATAGAACCGCTCCCATATGCGGGGAAGATGTTCTCGGCTGATACCGCGGCCCTGGTCGCGTACGTCAATCGTAACTTCCGAATTTGCGTAGAACGCCCGGATTTCGATGGTCGTTGATGCTTCGGAATACTTGATGGCGTTGTCGATCAGGTTGACCACCGCCTGTTCCAAAAGCGGAGCGTTGATCGGCGCGCGAAGATCCTGATCGCACCGCAGGTCGATCTGCATCTTCGTTTCAGCGGCTTTGCGCGAGCAGGACTGGATCGCCGCGCTCAGCACTTCGAAAATGGAGCCTGACTCTATCGGGATCTCGGAACGCCCCGCTTCCTGCTCGATGCGTGACAGCGACAGCAGATCCTCGATGATCGAGTTCAGCCGGTCAACCTGCCGGGTAATGATCCCCAGGAATCTCCGGGCATCCTCGGGCTGATCGACCGCGCCGTCCTGCAGTGTTTCTACAAATCCTTTTATCGACGTGATCGGCGTTTTCAGCTCATGTGAGACATTGGCGACAAACTCGCGCCGGACATGTTCCAGTTTTCGCAGCCGCGTAATATCATGGAAGACCAGCAGCGCGCCGATGGAGACTCCCGACGAATCCCGCAACAGTGTGCCATGCGCCTCGAGAAACTGCTCGCCGCTCTCGGTCAGGACGATCTCGCCTTCGACCGGCTCGCGGCTGGCGAGTGTCCGGGTGATCAACCTGATCAGGTCGGTGTTGCGCACCACTTCCTGGATTATCCGTCCCCGCGCTTCATCCGGTTTTACATCCAGCAGATGCGCCGCCGCGCGATTGATGATGATCAGCCGCTCGTCTCTATCGACCGCGATCACTCCCTCGATCATGCTGGCCAGGATAACATCCTGTTCGTTCCGCTGGCGGGTGATGGTCTTGATCCGGTCATCAAGCTGGATCGCCATCACATTCATCGACTCGGCCAGGCCGCCGATCTCCTCGGAATCCGCGACCGGCAGGCGGCTGGAGAAATCCCCCGCGGCAAACCGCTCCGCGCCATCGCGAAGATCCTGGATCGGTCGGCTGATCCGACGTGATACCCAGAGGCTGACCGCCGCCGAGATCAGGCCGATCAATAGCGCCCCGACGCCTATCTTGATCCGGATCTCCCAGAGCGCGTCCTCAATGAAGCCGATGGGGACCGATGCCCTGACCACCGCGACAACCGTGCTATTGCGCTGGAGCGGCACGGCGACATGCATCACTTCCTGATCAAACGACCGGCCGAAGCGAGCGTCATAGCCGGTTCGCCCCGCCCTTGCCGCGACAAACTCGGGATTACTCAACTGCGTCTGCCACTCCGACGCCGGCTCGCTCGATTCGGCGATGACTCTGCCGGAGAGCGCGATGATGGTGAGCCGGGTGGAAGTAGCCCGGCCAAGAGCCGCGATCAGCGACTGGAGCGCCAGACTGTCGGTTGGCGTCAAGGCTGGAATTGGGAATTGTTCCGCCCGATTCGCCACCAGCGTGGCGCGAACCTCAAGATCATGGGCAGTCTGATCAAAGTAAAATTGGCGGAGCGAGCGGGACGCGTACCAGGCTACCGCTATCAGCGAGATCAACATGATCAGCAGATACGATGGGTAGAGTTGCCACAGTACTCGCTTTCTCGGCATCTCACTCCTTGAAGCGGTAGCCAACTCCTCGAACGGTCTCGATATTCTTGCCGTGCGGCCCGAGTTTCCGTCGAAGTCCCACTATTTGCACATCGACCGAGCGGTCAGTCACCAATACTTCATCCCCTCGTATCTCATTCACGATCTGGTAGCGTGTAAATACCCAGCCGGGTCTGCGAGCCAATAGATGTAGTATCTTAAACTCGGTTAATGTCAACTCGGTCTGTTTCCCCTTGATCAGCACTTCATGGCGGCCGGGATGGATCGTCATTTCGTTGATCGCCAGCACCGCGTCATCTCCCGCCTCGGTTTTGGATTTGCGCCGGAGGATCGTCCGGATGCGCGCTACCAGCACTTTTGGGCTGAACGGTTTGGTCAGGTAATCATCCGCGCCGAGTTCCAGCCCGGTGACGACATCAGATTCTTCCCCCTTGGCCGTCAGCATCACGATCGGGATATGCTGGGTTTTGGGATCAGCTTTCAATAGCTTGCAGATCTCCAGACCATCCATCCCGGGAAGCATCAGGTCGAGCACGATCAGGTTCGGCTGTTTGGATTTTGCGGTCTTGAATCCTTCTTCGCCGGATTCCACCGCGGTCGTCTGGTAACCTTCCTTGCTCAGGTTATAATTGACCAGTTCGCGGATATCTTCTTCGTCCTCGATGATCAGCACGCTCTCTTTTGCCATTTTGCCCTCGCTTTATTCGGTTGTCCGGCCCATCGCCGAATGTAACAGCGATAAACGAGCGTCTGTTTGTTCGCTTTGTGTTAGAATGGTATAAGAGTCTGGTAGCATGCTCTACTATTAATATAGGGTGAAATCAAACCATCTGACAAGTACTCAGAAGATTGCGTTTTCAGGCTCCGGCCCTATATTGAGACTACCTGTACTATTTTGACCCGTAAAAGGATAGCCACATTCAAGCAATGCCTCGACTGCTGCTGATACTCATGCTGACCCTGACCGCCACCGCCCGAGCCGGCTATGAAAAGCAGTACTCGCCGTTTCCGGTCAGCCGATCCGGTCAGCCGATTCCTATGCCTTTCTGGGGAGGGATCAACGGCCCCAAGCCGTCACTGGTAGATTTCGACCGCGATGGTCTTGCCGACCTGTTCATCGGCGATGGCGCGGGGAAGCTGGCCTATTTCCGCAACACCGGTACCCAAGCCGCGCCGGTCTGGACCCCCGTCACCGAGCGGCTGGGCGGGATCGATATCGGCACCTGGCATCTCTTCGCGGATATCGATGCGGACAACGACCTCGATCTCTTCTGCGACCCTCGCAACGCCAAAGTCGCGTTCTGGCGCAATACCACTGTTGGCGACCGGATATCTTTCGAGCTTGAAGATACCGCTTTTGCCGGCTTTTTGGTTGGCGCGTTTAATACCCCGGCGTTTGCGGATATTGATGGCGACCTCGATCTCGATTTCTTCTTTGGCGCTCCCAGCGGTCTATTGGAGTTCTATCGCAACGACGGTACCCTCGGCGCGCCGTTATTTCAGTTCATAACCGACGCTTACGATTCGGTCCTCGCCTTTCCGCGCGGCAACGCGGCGGCGAACATTCGGCACGGTTTTTCCGCCCTCCAGTTCGTCGATATCGACACTGATGGCGACCTCGACCTCTTTTACGGGGATTACTTTAATCCCAATCTCTACTACTTCGCCAATCTCGGAACAGCGCAAATATCGGAACTTACCTACCAGACCGAAAACTATCTCGGGGCCCCGACGCCGGGATTCAACCATACGTCGTTTGCCGATCTCGACAACGACAACGACCTCGACCTGATCCTCGGGATCGCCGGCGCCACCGATCTGCATAATCTCCGCTACTATGAGAATGTCGGCAATGAGATTGTCGCGACGTTCAACCTGACCGACAGCAATGTCTTCGGAACAGTCGATATCGGCTCCGGCGCAGTCCCGACCTTCGGTGACCTCGATAACGACGGCGACCAGGATCTGCTTATCGGCGGCTCTACCGGCCGTGTGACCTACTATGAAAACACGGGAACCGCGGTCGCTCCAGCCTACCAGCATGTTACCGACACTTTTAAAAACATCTCTACGGTTCTTTTTTCAGCTCCAGTGCTGGTGGATTGGGATAGCGACAACGATCTCGACCTGCTGATCGGCACCAATGCCGGAAGAGTCGAGTATTGGCGCAACGACGGTTCGGCGTCGAGTTTTGAGCCGGTCAAGATTGACGCTCAACTTGGCGGCATCAAAGTTGACCAGCTCGCGATACCGATTCCTGTTGATCTGAATAATGACGGTCTGCTTGAGCTGCTGGTAGGGGAGTGGGACTTTAACAGCCGGGCGAACGTCCGGCTTTACGCCAATACCGGGACAGTTGGCGCTCCTGTGCTGACCCTTCAGACCGCGAATTTGCTTCCGATCGATAGCACGAGTGCCTTTGCCGTGCCGTCGATTCTGGACTGGGATGGAGACGGCCGCGTTGACTTGATCCTGGGTGGAAACGGTATCGGGCTAAAGCTCTTTCGCAATACCGCTGCGGTGGGCGCTTTTCCCGATTCGCTTACACTCATAGAGCAGAATACAGAGCTTCCGGGTGCTGATGACGGCACCCGAACAGTCGTGCGACCTGTTGATATCGACTCAGACGGAGATCTTGATCTGTTTACCGGCGAAGGGGATGGCGGGCTGAATTTCTATCTCAACGACGGGATCTGCTGTGTTGGCACTCGTGGTAATGTCAACTTGAGCCCGGATGATCTGGTTGATCTGAGCGATCTGTCGCGCCTTATTAACTACCTGATGCCGCCCGAAGCGCCGGCTGACCTGGGATGTCCAAGCGAAGCAGACCTGTTCGAGATCAGCCGCGCGACTGTCGATCTGGGAGACCTGATCTATCTGATCAGTTACCTGACCAGCTCATTTCCACTGCCCGATTGCCGCTAAGTTGCGCTAATGACCCGCATGGTAATGCGCCATGTAGGGATTTTTCCCCACTAACAGCGAATCGACTTTATTGAATGACTGGGTGTCGATAACATAGACCCTCCCGCGTTCGCCCGGCGCGTTGGCACACGCGACATACGCGCGGCTATCATCATCGGAGATATTGACACCGAAAGACAGTGGCGTGCCGAACGGAATATTCGCCAATACCACTTTGGTCGCCGGGTCTATCACGACCACCGAGTTTCCCCACTG
>JAMPYH010000167.1 GCA_023700785.1 Candidatus Zixiibacteriota bacterium | reverse complement strand
GGAACCGACATCCTGTTGACGTAGTACAATGTTCACCGAGTACGGAGGATAGAAATAGATATGAGCAGGATCTGGCAACGTGGGCTCGTCATCGCCGCACTGGCGTGTATCGGGCTGCTTACCGGGTGCTCCAAATCAGATGACCAGGTGATCGCCGAAGTCGGCCCCGATGATATCACGGTTCAGGATTTTGAAGAGCTAACCCGGAATTTCCCGACCAATTACACCAGCGCGCAGGAAGAGTTTGACGCCAAGGCGACATTGATCGACTCCATGGTGGTGCAGCGCCTGTTGATCCAGGCGGCGTACGATAAGGGCGTGGACAAATCAGAAGAAGTCGGCCAGGCGGTGGCGGCGAACAAGGACAAGTTCCTTCTCGATGTGATGTACAAGCGGCATATCGAGGATAAGGTGACCTACTCCGACGCCGAACTCCGCGATTTCTACACCAAGCTTGAGTTCCGGTACCGCGTCTCGCACATTTTGTCCACCAATAAGGACACGGCTGACATGCTTGTCGGGAAGCTCGCTGGGGGCGCCTCCTTTGAGCAACTCGCCTACGATCATTCCCAGGATCCGATGGCCAAGCGGAATCGCGGCGATCTCGGGTTTGTCCAGTATGGCTCTATGCCGAATGTCTCGGAATTTGAGGAGGCGGTCTTCGCGCTGGATGTCGGCGAGATCTCGCCGCCCGTCAAGACCCGCTATGGCTACCATATTATCAAGGTTGTCGATCGCCAACCGAACGAGAACCGCGCGCCATTTGACGAGATCAAAGAGAATCTGGAACGACAACTTAAGGGCGCCAAGCGAACCAAATTGACCATCGCTTACGTGGAAGGGATCAAAGAGAAGTATCCCTTTACGGTCGATCGGTCAACGCTTGACTACCTGATGCACAAGCGCGAGGAACTTTATCCGCCGGATCTGCTCAGGACCCTTCCGACGAACGATTTTGACGACGCTCAGCTCGACCGCAATGAACGCGAACTGGTGGTGGCTACCTGGGAAGGCGGCCAGGTGACGGTCGGAGAATATCTCACACTCTCGCGCGCCCTTCCGGCGAACGCTCGTCCCAGTTTGAACGCGTACGATTCTATCCCCGCGGCGGTATTCCAGGCGAAGATCTCTGATATCCTGATCCTCGAGGCGAACAAGCAGGGGTTGGAAAACGACGACGAGTTCAAGAGAAAGCTAAAGCTCTTCAAGGAGCTGACGATGGCAGACGTGATGCGCAACGACTCGATCATGATCGCCAAACAGCCGACCGAAGATCAGCTTCGCCAGTATTACGACGCCAATCCGTCCGAGTATATGGATCCGGCGCGCGTCCATATCTATGAGATCTACGTCAGCGACGAAATGGTCGCCAACAAGCTGGCATCGATCCGCTCACTCGATGAGTTCAAGCGGAAAGCCTCGGAACTGACCGAGCGCCCGGGCGCCCGCCAGGCGATGGGGGATCTCGGCTATATCGTCCGCGATCGCTATCCGGAGATCTTCGATGTCGCCTTCCGCACGCGTGTCGGCGAGATCGGCGGCCCGGTGCAGACGGTCAACAACAAGTACTCGGTCTTTTATGTGATCGACAAGATCGACTCGCAATTGCGCGATTTCCTTGCCGTAAAGCAGGCGATCACGTCAAAGCTGATGGCCGACGAACAGCGTGAACGCTTCACGCAGTGGGTGAAAGAGCGCAAAGACGGCACCAGTATCGAAGTGAACAACGAGGTGATCTGGTCCACGGTGAATAAAGACAAATACGCGGTCGCCGATACTTCGGCCGCGACCGGAGGACTCCCTTCGGGGAACTAATGGCTCGGTTCACACGCATCCTGCTGGTACTATCCGGGCTGCTGCTTGGCGCGCAAGCGCACGCCCAGCGTGAGACTGTTGACCGGATAATCGCGGTAGTCGGGAATGAAGTGATTCTCGCCTCGGAACTGGCCGGGCAGTTGCAGATAGTCGCCTTGCAGACCGGCCGTCGCCCGCAGACCGAAGAAGAGGTCATCAAGTTGCGCGACGAAGTGCTGGATCAGATGGTCAGCGACCAACTATTTTTGCAGGAAGCCCGCAAAGATACCAGCATTACGGTCCGCCCCGAAGAGATCGATCAGGCGCTCGAGGAGCAGGTTCAGCGCGTCTCCAGTCGCTTTGGCTCCCCGGAGGAGTTCTCCGCCGCCCTGGCCAAAGAAGGGCTGACCATCCGCGATCTCAAAAAGCGGTATCGCCCCGATATCGAGAATCAGATGCTTAAACAGCGCCTGATCCAGAAGCGTTTGTACTCTGTTTCGGTCTCGAAGCATGAAGTTGAGGAGTTCTTCGCCAAGTTCAAGGATTCCATCCCGAGCCAGCCCGAAGCGGTCAAGCTCGCGCATATCCTCCTGAAAGTGGAGCCTTCCCAGCGCGTCGAGGATTCCGTGAAAGCGCTGGCTACGCAGCTTCGCCAACGGATCATCAACGGCGCCGATTTTGCCACGATCTCATCCCAGTATTCAAGCATGGGCGCGGGAGTGAATGGCGGGGATATCGGCTATATCTCTCGAGAGGATCTGGACCCTGAGTTTGGTCGCGCGGCGTTCGCGCTGGGCGAAAACGAGGTCTCCGGCGTTATTCGCACTCCGTTCGGCTACCATATCATTCGCAACGAAGGAAAGCGCGAGAATCAATTGAAACTTCGCCATGTTCTGCTCGCGGTGCAGGCTTCGGCGGCGGATACTACCGAAGTCTTCCAATTGGCTGATTCCTTGGTCAAAGTCGCGCGCGACGGCGGCAACTTCGAAGAATTGACCAAGACGTTTTCGGACGACAACAACACTCGCGCGTCCGGCGGTGAACTTGGGTGGTTCGCGGTCAACGAAATGCCGGCTGGGTTTGTCGAGGCGGTCGCCGGGTGGAGCGAGGTCGGCAGTTACAAGGGACCGATCGTCTCCCAGGACGGCGTCCATATCCTCAAGCTGATAGAATACCAGGCGTCCAAGACCTACTCTATCGACTCCGATTACGACCGGATCAAAGAACTGGCGCGGCAGGATAAGACCGGCAAAATGGTGGACAAGTGGCTGGCGGAGATCAAGGGGAAGAGCTACATCGTCTATCATCTCGAGGAGTGATGCGGATCGACGATTACCTCAGTACGGTCGGCATTATCAAGCGGCGCACGATCGCCAAAGAGAAGGCCGACAACGGGCTGGTCGAGGTGAACGGCCGCAAGGTCAAACCGTCGTACGAGGTCAAACTGGGGGATATAATCGTGATCAGGGGGAGCCAGCCGTTCACCGCTGAAGTCCTGGCGCTGCCGACCGGTTCGGTGGCGAAAGATGCCCGCGCCGGTTACTATCGCCCGCTCTAGATCATCACGATACCACCGACTTGACCGCTCCATTATTTTCCGCGGAGCATCGAACTATTTAGCCGCGCTGCCTGTTTCTCATAGAGGGCTGCTTATTGTGGCGGCTTGATTGCAGAAGGACAGACCGTGACACAGAATCTACCCACCACTCTCGGCGCTCTCAAAAAATCCGGCTGGGTCAGCCGCTCCGTCAAAGAAGAACTTCGCCAGAATCTCCTGGCTAAACTCAAGTCCGGCGAAAGGATATTTCCGGGGATCGTCGGCTACGAAAAAACGGTCATCCCACAGATACAAAACGCGGTTCTTTCCAAACATCATTTTATTTTGCTTGGACTTCGCGGTCAGGCCAAAAGCCGGATCATCCGGCAGTTGCATCTGCTGCTGGACGAATGGCAGCCGATCATCGCCGGCTCGTACCTGAACGAGGATCCGATGCGGCCGATCTCGCCCAAGGCGAAGCAGCTGATCGAGCAGTGCGGCGACGCCACGCCGATCGAGTGGAAGCATCGGGAAGAGCGCTATCACGAGAAATTGGCCACGCCGGATGTCTCTATCGCCGATCTTATCGGCGACATCGATCCGATCAAAGCCGCGCGGGAGAAGCTGGATATCTCCAACGAGGAAGTGATCCACTGGGGGATCATTCCGCGAACCAATCGCGGCATATTCGCCATCAACGAACTGCCGGATCTTCAGCCCCGTATTCAGGTCGGCCTGCTCAATATTCTCGAAGAGGCGGATATCCAGGTGCGCGGCTTTCCGCTAAGACTCCCGCTGGACATCATGATCGTCTTTTCCGCGAATCCCGAGGATTACACCAATCGCGGGAATATCATTACGCCGCTGAAAGACCGTATCGACTCGCAGATCATCACGCACTATCCCAAGACGATCGAGGAGGCGAAAGTCATCACCACCGCCGAGCATTCGGCGGCCGACAAACCGGTCACGGTGCCGGAGTTCATCAAGGACATTATCGAGGAGGTATCGTTCCAGGCGCGGGCCAGCGAGTATGTCGACCAGTCCTCCGGCGTATCGGCGCGAGTCTCCATCTCGGCCTACGAGAATCTGCTCTCAAATATCGAGCGCCGCGCGCTGCATAATAAGGACAAGGATTTTTATCCCCGCATGACCGACCTCTACGCGGTCATCCCGGCGATCACCGGCAAGATCGAGTTGGTGTACGAAGGAGAACAGGAAGGGTCGATCATCGTGGCCCAAAGCCTGATCGGTAAAGCGATCAACGCGGTTTTCCTGCGTCATTTCCCGACGCCGAGCAAGGAGAAATCCCGTCCCGATCGCCCGGAACAGGCCAATCCATACGAGGCCGTGATCGATTTCTTCTCGACCGGCCGCAAGCTCGAGCTGGCTGATGATATCTCGTTCGATGAATATAAAAAGCGGCTGGAGTCGATCGCCGGACTCAAGCAGATAGTCAAGCAGTACTTCGACGTCAAGTCCGAACGCGAGTTGTTGCTCCGCATGGAACTGGTGCTCGAGGGACTTCACCACAACAATATCATCGCGCGCGAGGAAATTGACTCGCTCGTTCGCTACGCGGACATCTTTTCGGATATGCTCAAAGGGCTTGGAGGAAGCCGGTGAAATTCATCTACTCGGAGTGGGATGAACAACTCTTCCAGGCGCTCAAAGACCTGCATGACCTGATGGCCATCTATACCTATCTGTTGATGCGGATGAACGGCGACGTGGAAGAGACTCTCCGACTGATGGAACGGCTGAAAGCCCAGGGTGTACTCGATGAGAAATATGACCTCGAACAGTTCCGGGAAATGCTCAAGAATAACGACCTGATCCGGCAGGGGAAGAACGGTTCGCTCCGCTTGTCCCCCAAAGGAGAGCGCGGCCTGCGCAAGGACGCTTTCAAGCAGATCTTCGACAAGATGCGGAGTTCCGGCAAGGGTGATCACCCGCTTCCGTATGAAGGCGGCTCCTCTGAAGAGCCATTGCCGGAGCGTCGCGGTTACGAATTCGGCGACTCGCCGCGGAATATCGATTTCACGTCATCGATGTTCAATTCGATCACCCGCTCGGGGGATCTTGGCCTCAGCATGGAAGAGAAAGATCTTGAGGTCTTCGAGACAGAACGACTCTCCTCCTGCGCGACCGTGCTGATGATCGATGTCTCTCATTCCATGGTGCTGTATGGCGAGGATCGAATTACGCCGGCCAAACAGGTAGCGATGGCTTTCACCGAATTGATCCTGACCAAGTATCCGAAGGATGACCTGTCGATCGTGCTGTTTGGCGACGACGCCAGGCAGGTGCAGATCACGGACCTCCCGTATATCGGCGCCGGGCCGTATCATACCAATACGCAGGCAGGGCTGCGCATGGCGCGGCAAATACTGCTGGCCAAAAAGCATGTCAACAAACAGATATTCATGGTGACCGACGGGAAACCGTCGATGATCACCCGCCCCAATGGCACGGTGTACAAGAATCCGATGGGGCTTGATCCCCGCATAGTGAATCGCACCCTGGATGAAGCGGTGATCTGCCGCAAAAAAAAGATCCCGATCACGACATTCATGGTGACCGATGATCCGTATCTTCAGCAATTCGTCCAGCGGCTGACCGAGTTAAATCGGGGGAGGGCGTACTTCGCGTCGGTTGACGATCTGGGGAGTTACGTGCTCTGGGATTTTGTCGCCAATCGAAAGAAGAAAAAGAATTGAGAAAAACCAAAGGCCGGATACACGTTCCGGCCTTTCTCATGGTCTCGCGCTCGCCACGAGTTACTCGTTATCCAGAAGATACTCGTCGAGCGTTTTCAGATCGAGTTGTTTGAGTAACTGTTTTTCCTGCTGCCACTGCCGACGTCCCTGCCGGCCATATTTCGGATCCATCTCTTCCATGCTACCGTCGCCGAACTCCTTGTTTGGCGGCCCGCTCTTGCGATGATTAGGCTTGCTCCCCCGGTCAGGTCGATGCATG
>JAMPYH010000166.1 GCA_023700785.1 Candidatus Zixiibacteriota bacterium | reverse complement strand
TTCCCGCTGCGCGAGCTCCCGGTGCGATCCTCAGGAACAGCACCGCGGCGTTTGAGATGTCCGCGTAACTCGTGGACACCAGCCCGGTCGCCAGGAGCACGACTAACAACAGAAGGGTCAACATGATTCGCATAGGTAAAGACTCCAGTACTATTAGTTAATAACTACGATTTTGCCAAAGGATTCAACCGCGTCGCCTCCCGCTGTCGGGATCGCCAACGCCTTGTAAATATAGACACCGGTCGCCACGCGATCCCCCGCGGTGTCCCGTCCGTCCCACACTACTCGAAAACTCTCATTGGGATAGGTTGACGCGGTCAGGTTCTGACCGGTAAATGACTTGATCTTGCGACCAGCCACGGTAAATATGTCAACGGTCATCCGCTGCACGTCTTCAGTCAGCTCAAAGTAGAAAGTTGTCTGTGCCTGCATAGGGTTGGGATAATTCAAAAGGTCCTGGATCGCCAGCCTGCCCGGATTCGCCACGGTCGCCGAGAATTGGACACTGGAAGAATTGTTCGCGTTATCCCACGCCTTGATCTTGAACGTATGGGCTCCCTGCGCCAGCGACGCCAGCGGATAGGCAAGCCGTCCCTGTGTGAACGAGTTCTGATCATAAGAGAACGCGTCGGAGAGGTCTGTTGTCTGATCAGTTCGGTCATCGATTGTCAGCGAGATCCCATGTCCCAGACCCTCAGCGACATTGACTCCCGATGAATCCTGGATGGTTATCAGTAAACTATCCTGCAGCCAGATATAATCTCCGTCGGCGAAGTTCGGACGTCCGCTGATCGCGTAGGTTATCACGGGACCGACTGAATCGGTCGAGACCGCTACCTGGGACGCAACCGGCAGCGAGTCCACCAGACCAACGGCGTCAATCGTGTCAAGGATCGCGTAAGCAAGTACTCGCGCGCCGGTCCGGCCAAAACTGATATCCAGAGGCGAGATAAACTCGGCGTTAAACTCGCCGGAAGAGATCGCCGCCGTTCCTCGAAAGAGGGTCGGCCCGGTCAGTTTGTAGGAGACTTCCTGCGTCACCTGGCCGGAACTGTTGACCAGACGATAAGTCCGGTCGCGATCAGAATCGAAGACGGTTAATACTAATTCGCCGTTCAGGTTGACCGGCAGCCCGCTCCGGTCAACTATTTTCCCGCTCACCTGGCTCTTCCCCAATGCCATCAGGCTGTCGGGGCTGGAGGTAAACTCGATCTGCAAACGCGGCATCCCCAGTTTTAACAGCGGGTCGCCGAAATAGACATAAGCGCGGTCATTATCTTCCGGCTGCGGGATCGTGTCATTACCGTACTGGCGAAGCATCTTCCCGGCATACAGCGCCTGACAGATACTGATCGAATCTTCGTACATCAGGATATCAAAGACCTGCCGATTGAACGCGGCGTTGTCCGAGGAAAAGACCAGACGGGTCGCTGAGATCACGCCGATGGCGCCGCCGCCGGACATGGTCATAAAGTCCTCGCCCATCGCCTGCCGCAACGGATCATCAAAGAATCCGATAGCGCACGACGCCGCGAATATCAACGGCAGCCGGTCGAGATCGCGCAGTTTGGGTAGGTCGCCGCCGCGGGTCAGCACGTGCTCGTGCGCCCACACATCCGGATTGCCGTGCCCGACATAATTGACCAGCAACGTCCCCTGGTTGATGGCGTCAACGATCGCCGCGTTGACCGCGGGCTTCTCGCTGTTCACAAAGGGGTAATCCCAAAGATAGATCTTCTCGCGCATGAAGTGAGCCGGAAGATGCGCGCGCTGCAATTCTTCGGTTTGGGTCGCGTGAAAGGTCTCGGTCGAGAACTGGCCGAACTCATCATCCGCCACCAGCGTGACATTGGTCCGCCAGGTCCCGAAATCGTCACGCGCTTCGTATCGCTTGATCTTGGCGACAATATTGGCGATCTCCGCTCGGCTCCTCACCGGCCATCGCGCGGACATCATGTCGAACCCGCGGTCGTTCTGCAGGTAGCTGCGATCACTGTCGAGAATGCCATAGTCCCCGAAATAGACGTAATTATCGTCGCTGTACGACGAGCCGATAAAGCCGCCTTCGAGCGGATTGATATAGGTCGGCACAAAGTTCGCCACGCCGGTCCCCAGGCGATTGAGCCAGTCATAGTTGGCGTCGCCGACAAACAGTACCGCGGCCGGAGCGGGAGCGGGATATGTCTCATACGCGAATTTCAGATAATCGCGGATCGCGGTCGGGTCGGCCATCCCCCACGAGAAATTGTCATAGATCGCTTCCAGCGACACGACTTTGATGCTGTATCCTTCGGCCTCTCGGTAGGCGACATATTCATCCATACCCGTGATCAGGCTGGCGGGAGTGACCACGATCAAGTCGGTCTGTTCCGATGTTCCTCGCAGGGCAAGCGGCGAGACTCGCTGAAACGACGACGGGGTCAAAGCCACAGCCGCCACTGACGCGAAAAAGCGATTGATCCCGTCAGCCTCAAGCTGCGTCTCAAACGAAAGCGATCCGCCGGCGCGAGTATATCCGGTGACGCGCACCGGATGAAGCGGATCGGTCAGATCCAGAACCAGCGGGGCGACTGTAAAATTATCCTGTATCTCAATGAGGCCGCGAGCCGCGACACTGTCTATCACCAGTTCAACTTGATTGCTCGCAGGGAGAATGCGGCTCAAATAGGAGATCTCGATAAAATCGAAATACGGCGCGACAGTCGATGAGATCGGAGTCAGCGAGATATCGATATCGTTCAGTCCATCGACCAGCGCCTTGGTGCCGAAGCGGCAGAAATTGCCGGTCCGGATCGGGTTGAGTCCGGCCGTGCCGTTAATGCTCACTGTCATGTAAGAGCCGCTTCCGGATACTCCTGTTTTCCCTTCAAGGTACAGTAGCGCCGAATCACCGGCGACAACGCCCGGAGTCGGCACAAACATGCTCAGGGTGCGCTGGTCGGTCCAATACCACTTGTAGTAGTCATTGATATGATTGCTGGCGTCCTCAAGCAGCACCTGATCCTGCTCGACATGGACGCGTCGACGAATTGTCGTTATGGTCGTATCCTGCATTCCAGTCGGCGCCCCGGACGCGACTGCCATCCGCGCGGATGGTCCGCTGAATCCGCCTGACGCGATAGTCAACCAGTAGATATTCTGGTCGAAGTAAACATTGTTCAGCCAACTGTCTATCCCGCCCGCTTCATGAACAAAGCGATTGGGAGCCTCGCCGAAGAAATACAGCGCGTCAGCCGACCCGAAGATACCGTCCCCTCCATCTTCGATATAAACGGCCAGCTCAGTAAACTCCGGACGGGGGTCCTCGTTCCGGATCGCCGCCGGTTTGCCGCCGCCGTTAAACACGCGAATCGAATCCGAGCGGAGGTTAGTCAGCGAGAAACCGTTGGCTTGAAGTTGCGCGCCAGTCACCCGATAGAGTCCCGTTTGGCGAACCGACAGTTTCAGCCAATCAGCTGTAACTTCGAACGGGTTACTCTCGGCGGCGATCGAAGCCGCACTGCGCTGGTCGTGCGCATACCAACCCTGCGCCTGATCAAAATTGATCAAGCTTGACGAAAAGATCCGATCGAACAGCGGATCAGCCGCTTGCCGACCACTTGCGGCAGCACCACCTTCAAACGCGATTCTGACCTCGACTGTTTCGTAGAAGGCATTACCAACTACAGGACAGATTCTTACAGCAAGTATCTGTCGTCCGCGAATAGCGCGTGGAGTACTGAGTTCCGCCAGGGGAAGATTCGAAGAGATGTCACCGATCAGATCATCGGCGCCTTGGAGCCCATTTCCGTTTGCGGAGATAAGTCTTGCGGTAGAGCCGACCGGCATACCGATCTGGACAGTTGTAAGGTAAGTGATCGTGGAGTCCGGCAAAATTGTGCGAGTGAGATCAGACAGACCGGCAAAGTGGCGGACAAAAGAGATATCGTTGGAACCGGAAGAGATGATCTCGATTGACCGGGGGGCAGAATGGACAAACGCGGCTGAGCCCAAACTAAGGGCAACAAAAAGCGACTGCCACACAAGTCTGGACAGAACCCGCCGGAAGACCGCCGGGTGGGTCGATGAAGCTATAGCACTGGCTAACCGCCGAAACAACAACTGCTATCCTGCTGATACGGTTACTTCTAGTCGTTAGCTAAGTACTATAATCTTTCTCCTCGTGTTATACAGTCGATAGACGGCTTAAGCCGCCAGTAATTAAACAGTTCCAGCGAAAAAGTCAACAGAAGGCAGTTCGTCGCGACCAAGTATGCTGCAATTTCCTGGCCGAGTTTCCTGTTTAATTGCGGCAAATATGGTAACTCGGTTACGCCCCAACAGGTTATAAATACAGATTAAATGCCTCCCTTCTCTTTTGACACTCAACCCCGCTCCGGACTTTTCAGCAATGCTGAACTCCCCTTCACAGATTCACCCCTCTCCGCCCGAAAATGCCTAATATCGCTGGAGGTCTCGATCGAGTTCCCGGCTGGCTCTCTCCAGCCCAGATTGGGCGTTTGACACCTCAAGCTCATACTGGTCAACAGTGCCGGAAGGAAAAAAAACTGTCGAGCGAATCTCATAAAACTTCTGAGCAAACTGGTCCAGCAAGGCAAATGAGTGCTCGTCAAACTCCCGAAGTTCCTTAATCCGGCTGATTCCCAGCTCGACAATGTCTTCATACGCTCCCAAAAGCGCCTGCTGTGACTGATTGGAGCGCGAGATCAAGTCGCGTATTTCGGTGTCCTGAACCGGCGCTCCTCTTCCCTGATTACCGGCACGCCATTCCGCAACCATCTGGAGACCGTAACGCGAGTAATTCGCCGAAACTGAATCAATGAGATTTTTGACATGCCCGGCGATCGCCCTCGAGTTTGCCCCCTGGAACAGGGTGGCATATTCCCCCCGGACCTGTTTGGCGCGAGTTTCAGAGACCTCGGTTCGGCGCTGTTCATCTTCGGGGCCGGTCTGGATAGTGATCCCGCAACCGGCCAGGAAAAGAAGCAACACTGCCGCCAGCGAAACTCTCATAGCGCCTCGGAATTACCGGACATGGGCATGCTGAGGCTGAAGGACCTCCAGCTCGCAGGTGAAATGACGCAGGAGCACCGGCTCCCTGGTGACCCTGTACCCCGGGATGAGATGCTTTTGTTTCACGATGCGAGCGGCGGTCTCGGCGACATAATCCAAATGTGAATTAGTGAACACCCGCCGCGGTATCGCCATCCGGACCAGCTCGCGCGTGGCGCTGTACTTTTTGCCGGTTGCCTGATCCACTCCGCCAAACATCAACGAACCGATCTCGACCGTCCGCACTCCTCCCTCGATATACATCGCCACCGCCAGCCCCTGGCCGGGGAATTGGTCGGCAGGGATATGCGGCAGAAGTCGCCCGGCGTCAACAAACACCGCGTGACCGCCGGTCGGCTCAATGATCGGCATGCCGGCTTCTTTCATCTTTTCGCCGAAGTAGTGTACCTGCTTGATCCGGTGATCGAGGTAATCGAAATGCAGCACTTCTTCGAGTCCGACCGCGAGCACGTCAAGATCCCGACCGGCCAGGCCTCCGTATGTCGGGAACCCTTCGATCACTACCATCAACTCGCCTATCCGGTTGTACAGATCTTCATCGTTGATCGCGATCAACCCGCCGATATTCGCCAGACCATCCTTTTTCGCCGACATGAGCGCGCCATCGCAGCATTCAAACATCTCATGCGCGATCTCGCGGATCGACCGGCTTTCATATCCGGCCTCATCCCGTTTGATGAAATAACAGTTCTCCGCGAAGCGGGCGGCGTCGAAATAGAACGGCAGTTTGTACCGGCGACAGATCTCCGACGTTTCATGGATATTCGCCATGGAGACTGGCTGTCCCCCGGATGAATTGTTGGTGACTGTCAGCATTACCGCCGCGATCGACGCGGCCCCTTTGTCACGGATGAACTCTTCCAGCCTGACGATATCGATATTCCCCTTGAACGGGAGTGGGTCGTCTGACGCGGCCTCTTTACACGGGAGATCGATCGGTATCCCCCCTTTATGTAGCACATTGGCGCGTGTTGTGTCAAAATGGGTGTTATTGATAACGTACTGCCCTGGCTTTAGCATCGTCGAGAACATCAGATTCTCGGCAACTCGCCCCTGGTGGACCGGGATGGCGAACAGTTTGCGGAAGAGATCTTTGACGCGGGCCTCAAAACGTCTGTAGGACTGCGCGCAGGCGTACGATTCATCCCCCATCATTAGCGCGGCCCACTGCGCGTTCGACATCGCTCCAGTGCCTGAGTCTGTCAGCAGGTCGATGTATATATCCGCCGCGTCGATCTTGAACAGATTGTAATG
>JAMPYH010000165.1 GCA_023700785.1 Candidatus Zixiibacteriota bacterium | reverse complement strand
GCAGTATATGCAGGGTGCGACGCGACGCGGGGACACTGCCGTCAATGTTCGCCTCAATCTGGTAGTCAAGGGTGTAGCGCAACAGGGCAGTGTCGCCAACCGGTCCAAGCTGGATCAGTTCCTGCCCCCCGGCGGGATCAGCGGCGAGAAAAAGTACAGCCAGTAGTGTGATCAGTCGTGCTCGAATCACTCTCGGTCCCCGTGCTATGGCGAGTGGAAACTGATGCGGTTGGACGATAGCTGTCCTGCTCCTCAGACACGCTCGTAAGGATAGACTATAAACAATATAATAGATATCGCGAACAAAAGCCAGATGCCCGCGCTTAACTCGCGCCCCCTGCCGGTACACAGCTTGAACAGCACATACAGCACAAAGCCCGACGCGATGCCGAAGCCAATGTTAAACGTGAAGGTCATCAGGGCGATGGTCGCTACCGCCGGAAAAAGTTCGGTATAGTCGTCGAAGGGGAGGCTCCGCAGCGGGGCGACCATCAGGAACCCGACAATCACCAGCGCGGCGCCATACGCGACCGGCGGGACCGCCACAAAAAGCGGGGCGAAAAAGAGGCAGAGCAGGAACATCCCCGCGGTCACCAACGACGCAAACCCGCTCCGTGCCCCGGCCTCTATCCCTGCGGCTGACTCGATGTACGCCCCCGATGTCGAGGTCCCGATCACCGCCGCTCCGGTCGTGGCGATCGCGTCCGCCATCATCGGCTTTTCAATTTCTGGAAGGTTATTGTTCTCGTCCAAGAGACCTGCCCTGGCCGACAAGCCGATCAATGTCCCCATGGTATCAACAAACGCGAGAATAAAGAGGACCAGGATGATCGGCAAGAACTCCGGCGCGAACGCCCCGGCGATATCCAATTGCAAAAAGACAGGCGCGAGCGACGGCGGGGCCGAGAGAACGCTTTCGGGAAGCGGGCTTACTTTGAAGAAAAACGCGAGAACTGAGGTTATCAGCATCCCGATCAAAAGCGCGCCGGTGACTTTACGGATTATCAGGATGGCGATCAGGAAAATCCCAACCGCGGCGATGATCGGCCCGGCCGACGAAAGATCGCCGATCTTGACCGGCGCGCCGACGACTCCCAGCCGCACCAGGCCTGCTTCGTTGAGGCCGATAAACATGATGAAAAATCCGATCCCCGCGGCGAACGCTCGCTTGAGATTCTCCGGGATCGCGTTCGCTATCCAGCCACGGATCTTGAGCGCGGTGATCAGAATAAAAACGACTCCGCTGATAAAGAGCGCGCCAAGCGCGGTCTGCCACGCGAACCCCATCCCGATACAAACGGTGTAGGCAATGAAGGCGTTTTCTCCCATGTACGGCGCGATGGCGAACGGGCGCCGTGCGTAGAACGCCATCAATAGCGTCCCCAATGCCGCGACCAGGATGGTCGCGGTGGTGCTCGCTTCTTTCGGGATGCCGCCCGCCTGGAGTATCGCCGGATTGACCACCACGATATACGCCATGGCGAAAAACGTGGTGATTCCACCCAGCGTCTCTTGCTTGAAATTGGTCTGGAGTTGGTCGAATCGGAAGAAGCGTTTCATGAGTCGATCCCCGGTCAATCGGTTCTGCTCTTCGCCCAAGCTAAACCCGCTCGGGAGTTCGCACAAGTAATTTTGTCGCATCAGGATAGCGAGTAAAACGCAAACCGTTTGGCAATTGCGGCGCTACCCAGTACTTTCTCTGCATGCGATCGAGAACCTCTCTTTGCGTTGTATGTTGATTGGAACGATGGGCTCCGATCCTAAACAGACTTCGACTGAACAGCCTATCCACGGGGGGATGCGCCACATTTGGCGCGCGCTGAGGCATCGCAACTATCGTCTCTTTTATGCCGGTCAGGGGATATCGCTCGTCGGCACCTGGATGCAGCAGATCGCGGTCAGTTGGCTGGTTTATAGACTGACGAACTCACCCGTCTTGTTAGGCATCTCAAGTTTCGCGCTGAATGCGCCTGTTCTGGTACTGGCGCCGATCGCGGGCTTCTACGCCGACCGCTGGAATCGCCACAAACTGCTGATCTTTGTGCAGGCGGCGGCCATGGCGCAGGCGCTGCTAATGGCCGCGCTGGTGCTCACCGAGACTATCACCATCTGGCAGATCATCGCGCTCAGCCTTTTTCTTGGTGTCGTCAACGCGTTTGACATGCCGATCCGCCAGTCTTTCGTGGTGGACATGATCGAGGACCGGAACGACCTGAGCAACGCCATTGCCCTCAATTCCACCATCTTCAACAGCGCACGTCTGGTGGGACCATCGATCGCCGGATTGATGATCGCCGCTGTCGGCGAAGGGATGGTCTTTCTTATCAATGGGCTGAGTTATATCGCGGTGATCATCGCGCTCCTCGCGATGCACCCGGTGGCGCAGCCGCGCAAAGACAGCTCATCCGGATTGGTCAGCTCATTGGTGGAAGGCTTTCGATATGCCTTTGGCTTTATGCCGATCCGCTCGCTCCTGCTTCTGATCGCGCTGGTCAGCCTGGTTGGGATGCCGTACACCGTGCTGATGCCGATCTTTGCAAAGGATATTCTGCATGGCGACTCAGATACGCTCGGCTTTCTGGTCGGAGCGTCGGGTATCGGCGCGCTCACCGGCGCGATCATGCTGGCCTCGCGCCGATCTGTCCGCGGACTCTGGAGCGTCATTCCGATCGCCGCCGGGATATTTGGCATCGGCTTGATCGCGCTCTCCTTTTCGCGTGAAGTTTGGCTCTCGACTCTGCTGATGGTTGTCACCGGGTTCGGCATGATCACGCAGATGGCGACCAGTAATACGGTGCTTCAAACTATCGTCGATGATGACAAGCGGGGGAGAGTGATGAGTTTATATACGCAGGCGATCCGCGGCATCACGCCATTCGGCGGCCTGATCGCCGGAGCGTTGGCCGCCAGTATCGGCGCGCCTTACACCTTTATGCTCGGCGGGCTGTGCTGCATTCTGGGAGCGCTGTTCTTCGCGAAGTATCTCCCCAAAATGCGCCAATATATCCGCCCGATCTACCAGCAGAAGGGGATAGTCCCGTCCCCGAATCCGGCCGACAAGCGCTGATCGCGGCTGTCGATTTCCCAAAGGTCGCCACGCTCGATATCCGATAATGGGAGTATGAGCGTTGATATTGCCGACCTGCATAAACCGGCAGAAGTAATTGAACGGGAGCCGCTTGAGTCAATCCAGCGGTTCAGGTTCCTGAGCGACCGCAAGTCGCTCTACTGGACCTTTTGGCTTCTTGTGCCGCTGATCCTGCCGACCTGCGCGTTTCTCTACGCGTTGCCGTTGACGCCGGTGATCCTGCTATCCGCCAAGGTAGCCGGAACATCGACTGATAATCATTGGGAGACGTTAGGGGTCATCATCGGGCTGACCAGCCTTGCGCTGGCGCTGGTAACAGTGGGAACTCTCTGGCAACGGACTCGCGCCATCGCGCGAGCCATGTAGCTAACCGGCGATCGTGTCGATCACCCTTCCATTTCAGCGATTCTTGACTTGAGATGGCCGAATCCGACCAGGCGATTTTCCTTTTCATCCCACAACCGATACGTCAGCGATTTGAAACTCGGCCAGAAACGGATCTTCGGCGTGGTCGCCAGCAATTCATGTTTGTCGTGGCACTTCGGGAGATTGTAATTCGGGATGCGCGAGTTGAGATGGTGCACATGGTGATACCCGATATTGCCGGTGAACCAGTTGAGGATCTTCGGCAGCGCGTAGAATGACCCGCCGTCAAGCGACGCGGTCACAAAATCCCACTCGGGCTGTCTCGCCCAATAGACTCCTTCGAACTGATGCTGAACATAGAACAGCCAGATACCGGCCATCGTCCCGATATACAGCACCAGCAGTTGTACCAGCAGATACGCCTTCCACCCGACAATCAGGCTCACGCCAACAGCCATCGCCAGCACCGCGACATTGGTCAAATAGACCGACCAGCGCTCGCGGCTGTTTGCCTCGCGACGGATCACGCGATGCGTGATCAGGATGATAAACAACGGGCCGAGCAGGAACATCACCGCCGGATTCCGGTAGAGCCGGTACTGGATGCGCGTCTTGAGCGGAGCCGCCATATACTCTTTGACCGTCATCATCCAGACATCCCCAAATCCCCGCTTATCAAGATTTCCCGACGTCGCGTGATGTTTGGCGTGGCTCCGGTGCCAGTAATAATACGGCGTCCAGGTCAGCAGGCCGGTAATATGGCCGACAATGCTGTTCAATCGCGACGACGCGAAGAACGCCGAGTGCCCACAATCATGAAAGATGATGAATAAACGGATCAGAAACCCTGACGCGATGACGATAGCCGGCAGCGCGAGCCAGAATGAGTATTCGAGTAGATAAAACGACAGCGCCATTAAAACCACATACGGTATCAGCGTATTGGCTAACTGCCAGAGACTGCGGCCGACTGACGGCCGTTGAAAATTGCTGAGCTCCTGCTGGAGCTCCTGTTCCTGCGGGAGAGTGCTTTGATTCATGCGTGGATAGTGCTTCCGATTCGGTTGGAGTGGTTGGTGATGAACGAGGTCACGGCGTGTGTCATAGTTCTTGTACGTTGATGCCACTTACCAGTTGCATTTTGGTCAAGTGATACACCTGCCCACACAACGCATCCTGGACTCGAACGTTCCATTTTCCGGCCAGAAAAGTAGCTGTTTTATAGAGTTAGAGCAAAAGAAATCACAATTTGTCTGGATTGGCCTCGTCTGCCCGGCTCGTTATTCGAGGTAACTCGCCATCCCGTCAAGAAATAGTTGCACCGCTACCGCCACCAGGATCATTCCCATCAACCGCTCCACCGCCGCCAAACCTCGTTTGGTCAGGAAATCGACGATGTATGTCGAGAGATACAACACCGCGAATGACACCACCCAGGCGCCCACTGCCGCCAACAGCAGCTCTGTAGTTTTCAGTGTGCCGGTGGAAGAAAACAAGAGCAATGCGGCGAGCAGCGATGGCCCCGACACCAGTGGTACCGCCATCGGCACCAAAAACGGCTCACCTTCAAACTCCGGTTGATTATCCAGATCATGCCGCGGAAAAACCATTCGGATCGCGATCAGAAACAGGATGATGCCGCCCGCTATCGACACCGATGCTTGCTCCAGCCCCAGGAACTGCATCACATATTTCCCGGCCAGCGTAAAAACCGCGATTATCGCTAATGCGAACAGCAGTTCGCGCACCAGCACCAGACGCCGCCTCTCTTTGGGCACGCGTTCCAGAATAGGGAGGAAGATCGGGATATTCCCGAACGGATCCATGATCAGGAATAAGGTCACAGAAATAGACAGTATTTCGGACATCGTGTTCTTGGTCGCTCCTTGCTGACTCAACCATAGAGAGTCCGAACTCCGGCCGCAACAAGATTAGTCGCGCGGTATGGGAAGTTCACCCCACCTGGCAGCGGCCGAATCTGTTCGAAATCAGGAACGGAATTTGCGTAACCATCCGCCAGAAGAACCATAAGTCCGTGCCTCCAACCATGCCTCTGGTTGAAGCGAGGAGAGAATAGGAACTCCTCAAGGATCCTGGAGGATATTTACTGCAATGGACTGCACGCCTGCCTGAAGAGGGATGCAAGCCTGATTCAGGCCTGAGAGGATCCAGTCAGTTCCTACCGCCGACCCGCCCTTCCGCGACCATGGGTGTGCACGATAGCATAGCATAGCAAAGGACATAAACAGTATGTTCAAAATCGCGATCATCCTGATGTCACTCTTCGCCGCTGTCTCGATCTCGGCGCAGGAGATCATCATCAAAGACTTCCCGCTTGGCGTCGGCGGCAAGGTCGATCGCAGTTTGCTCCAGCCGTTCATGGCGGAGCTTCGCGCGATGGCCGACACGCTCAAAGCCTATCCGCTCGCCACCGCGACCATTACCGGCGGCGCGGATGGCAACGAATACCGCACCAGTCATGACGCCAAGAACCCGGGGCTGGCGCTCGGGCGCGCGCATTTGCTCCGCAACCTGATGATCGATGAACTGGGGGTCGATTCGTCACAGTTGATCGTCACCTCTAAGGATGTCTCCGTCAAAGGCGGCGAGTATCGCTTTGTCGGCATTCGGCTTGACCGGACTCTCTCGGATCTCGATGCCCGCATGAACGCGCTGGAGAAACGTCCGCCTGTCGAACGGCATTTCACGGAGATCAAAGAACCGATGGTCTCCACCAATCCATTTGAGAATCTCGGCATTCTCTTCGGTCTCGGCGGCTCAACCTCCCCCTACGGCGGCGTGCCGATCGTCTCCACCGCGTTGACCTTCGGCCATCTCATCTATGTCGAAGCGTTTTTCGGACACACCTTCTGGGATGGCTCCTAT
>JAMPYH010000164.1 GCA_023700785.1 Candidatus Zixiibacteriota bacterium | reverse complement strand
TGGTGATATTATTCGGCAGGGCGATCATCAACGCGAAAGCCAACTCGGCGACAGCCACGGTCGATGCTTCGGCCGTATTCTTGACAATGACACCTTTCTTGACGGCATGAGCGGCGTCGATATTATCCATCCCAACTCCGCCGCGGATGATCAGCTTCAGATTCTTCGCGGAGTCGAGATACTCCTTGTTCGCTTTGGTCTTGCTTCGAACCAGAATGATGTCGGCTTCGGCGACACGATTTTTGTCATCGGTCACCTCCCCATATCTGGCCAGCGCGCCCGGAAGCGATTTGTCGAACTTATCCGATATCAGAATGAGCATGCTCAAAATACCTCGTTTATCAGTCAGTTAAGAGATTGACTACCATACCATCGCGTAATTTCGGCTCAAACCAGGTTGACTTGGGCGGCATCACCCCGCCGGCATCGGCGACCCGTAGAAGTTGTTCGATACTTGTCGGAAAAAGCGAGAACGCCGCTTTGAACTGGCCGGAATTGACCAACCGCTCAAGTTCCTGCGTGCCGCGGATCCCGCCAACGAAGTCGATCCGCTTGTCGGTCCGAAGATTGACGATATTCAGCAGCGGTGTCAGGAATCGATTAGAAAGGATCGCCGCGTCGATCGATTCGATCGGATGCTGCGCGTCAAAACTTCCCGCCTTGCTCTGCAGGATATACCATTGCCCCGCGGCGTAGAAACCGAACTGGTGAGGCTCTTTGGGCTCGACCTGGCCATTTGCTTTTCCCACCTCGAAGTGGGTGGCGGACTTGGCCAGCAATTCATCAAGCGTATGCTCGTTCAGATCTTTCACCACCCGGTTGTACGGGAGGATGCGGAGTTCATGATCCGAGAAGAGAACATTCAGGAAGAAGTTGTAGTTTTCTTGCCCGGTGTGGCCCGGTTCCGCTTCTCGCATCCGGCGAGCGACTTCCGACGCCGCCTCGCTTCGGTGGTGTCCATCGGCGATATACAAGGCGTCAACCGTTGAAAAGACCGACTCGACCTCCGCGATCGTGCCACGGTCATCGATCACCCAAAGTTCATGGCGGATCTGGTCGCTGGAAGTAAAATCGATCAACGGGTTCAGCGACGAGACGCGGGTAAAGATCGCTTCGATCTCCGGCTTCCGGCGAAAGGTCGAGAATACCGGCCCGACCTGGGCGGCGACTTGAGTGATATGATTGGCGCGGTCGTTCACTTTCTCCGGTCGCGTATGCTCATGTTTTTTGATCTTCCCCTGATCGTATTCGGCCACCGAGGTCAATGCTACAAGGCCGGTCTGTTTCCGGCCATCCATGGTCAGGCGATAGAGATAAAAGCAGGGCTGCGCGTCGCGGATCATGATCCCGGCGCGTTCAAGTCCGGAGAGATTCTCTTTGGCGCGCTGGTACACTTCGGGACTATATGGATTGGCCGAATCGGAGAACTCAAGTTCAGCTTTGTTGACTCGGAGGAATGAACGCGGGTTCCCCTCGGCCATGGCGCGTGCTTCCTGCGTGTTGAGCACATCATACGGCGGGCATGCTACCTGTGACGCGAACTCCGGCTTGGGGCGGAGTCCCCTAAAGGGGCGGACAATGGACACTCAACCTCCTACGAGACCACAATTGTGAACAATTTCACGTTGCGTAATGATAATATGGATGCCGTCTAAATAAAACAGAATTGTCACCGCAATTGTCACTCATACAAACGGAAAGAGAAAAGCCGTCCCAACATAGAACGGCTTCCGCATCGCTTTGTTATATCGATGGTTAGCGCACGACCCGCAGTCCCAGCGCTCTATAAACAAAACACCACTCCTCGACCACCTCTTCCGCCACTCGACTTATTGGCTTTCCCTGGCCATGTCCAGCTTTACCTTCGACACGCACAAAAACAGGGCGACCTGACGAGCTCGACGATTGCATCAGGGCGGCCATCTTGCGGGCATGGAGAGGGTCAACTCGCCCATCCGATTCACCCGCCTTAAAGAGCACCGCGGGGTAAGCAGTCGCCTTTCTGACGTTCTGATAGGGTGAGTACTTGAATATGTATTTGAACTGCTCGGGATCGTCGGACGACCCGTACTCTGGCGCCCAAAGCTGGCCGATTCGGAACTTGTGATAACGGATCATGTCTAGCAAGGGGACATCACACACGGCGGCCGCAAAGAGATCCGGACGCTGAGTGATGACAGCGCCGATCGTCAACCCGCCGTTGGACCCGCCGTAGATCGACAACCTTGAGGAGCTGGTGTACCCTTGACTTATCAGATACTCAGCCGCAGCGATAAAATCATCAAACGTGTTTTGCTTGTTCTCAAGCATGCCGCCGCGGTGCCACTGTTCACCGTATTCGCCGTTGCCGCGCAGGTTGACGAGGGCATACAGACCTCCATGCAGCATCCAGATAACCTTACGGCGATTGAATACCGGCGTATCCATCGCGTTGAAACCGCCATAGCCATCCAGCACGCACGGATTGGAACCATCCAGCTTCGTCCCTTTTTTCGACACGATGAACATCGAGACCGGGGTGCCATCCTTGGAATTGTACCAGACCTGCTTGAGCTCGAGATCGGTCAGGGCGAACGGGATAGACATCTGGTCGAACAGCTCAGTCCTGCCGGTGCCAAAGTCATAACGGAAAACGGCAGGGGGATGATTAAACGAATAGAAGTAATAGAACAGCTCATGCCCGTTCCATTCGCCGCCGATCGAGGCTACTGTTCCGATCCCGGGAAGCTCCAGCTTTTTGACCTCTTTCCCTTCCAGCGTAAATAGCTCCAGCCGCGAGCTGGCATTCAGCGTGCCATTGATGACAATATGATTGGCAACAACGGCGATGGCATTGTACACCACGTTTCGCTCTGGGATGATCTGGTACCAGTTTGCCATGGTCGGCGCCTGATACGTTCCGGCCATGACTCGTGAGCGTGTGGCGCCATCGGTGGTGGTGACCAGAAATCGGTCATTGAGCATGGTGATATTGTATCTCGCGTCTTTCCCTTCAGTCAATCGAGTGAACGATCCATTCGGGTCTCGCAGATCTCTGAGATACAGTTCCGATTTCCCGCCACCTTGAAAGACCACGACTCCGAGCCAGCGGCCATCAGGCGAGATATCGCAGCTTGGCCAGTGGGTCTTACTAGTTGAGTCTGCATAGATAAGCGAGTCCCGCTCCCACTCCTGTCCAAGGCGGTGGAAGTAGATCTTCCGGTAATAATTCTCATTTCCCGCCGGTACCGAGCCGGGCGTGGGAAAGCGCGTGTAGAAGAACCCTGAATTATCCGGCAGCCAGGCGACTGCCGCGTATTGGGTGTAGGGGATGGTATCGAGAAGCATCCCTCTGGTGCGAACATCCTTAATAAAGAGGGTTGTGTGTTCTGAACCGGAGTGAGAAACGCCGTACGAAAGCAATGCGCCATCCTGCGAGAGGTAGTACCAGTCCATCGCGGACGTACCATCCTCCGAGAACTGGTTGGGGTCGACCAGAACTTCATCCTTGCCGGTCAGCCCTTCGCGCACGAACATCACCGCGTGGTTCTGATCTCCGGTGCGTTTCCAGGTAAAATAGTGATTTCCGACAACCGACGGCTGGCCGATCGAGCCGGTCGAAAGAAGCGCGGTCATTTCGCTTTGGAGCAGTTCCTTATCCGGGAAATTATCGACATAGCTCCGGAAGTAGTCATACTGCTGTTGCGACCATTGCTGAACCTCGGGATCATCTCCATTCTCCAGCCAGCGATATGGATCCGGGATCGCCACGCCGTGCAACGTGTCGATAACATTTACTGTTTTGGTTGGAGGCGCAGGTGGAAAGTCCGCTGAAGTAGCGGAAGTGACGATCACTGTCAGGAACAACAGGAAGAATAGAACGGTACGCATCGTGAGACCTCTGGCAGAGTGGAGCGGTTTATCTCCGGGAATATAGTATGGATGCGCTCACTTTACCAGAGACAAAAAAAACAGGCCGGTGAGAACCGGCCTGCTCATTTCGCACGACGCGATGACTACTTCAGATGATTGTTGATCAGCTTGGTCATCTCGAACATGTTGACCTGCTTGCGGCCTTTGAAGACCACAGCCAGTCTCTCGTCAGCATTGATCATGCGACGATTGTTCTTGTCCTGGAGACCATTCTTCTTGATGTAGTCCCAAATGCGCTTGGTGACTTCCGTACGCGGCATCGGACGAGCACCGACGACCGCACCGAGTTCCGGTGACGGCTGCATCGGCTTCATGAATGCCGGATTGGGGGCGCGTTTGGTTTTCTTCGCGGTGGATTTCTTCGCGGCTTTCTTGCGCGGCGCGGCTTTTCTTCCGGCCGCTTTCTTGCGAGGGGAAGCCTTCTTGGTGGCTTTCTTCGTGGATTTCTTCTTTGCCTTTTTGGTGGCTTTCTTCGTCCCCTTCTTGGTGGCCTTCTTGGTGGCCTTCTTGGACTTCTTCTTCATCGGCATTGTGCTGCTCCTTAGCATTAAGGTTTGAAAAAACGGTATGGGTTACATGGTTTCCCAGTCTTCACAAGTAAGAGACGCTTCCCTGTAAAACATCTCTCAAACCCACTTTCTGCCGAAACAGTAGCGTGTTTGAAAATACATGGCAAGAAAAAAGTGCCGTTTCAGAGAAAAAAAGTGCCTTTTTCTCCAGCGAGATGAGCACCCATGAAGGCGATTTTTCGAGGGAAGATCGAGCGATCTCGCGTGCGTGTCACGCGCGGCGCAATTCAATGATCGGCGCTTCCGGTGGGCAACCGAGGCGGAATGGGAACCAATGACCGACTCCCGACGAGGTATACAGCACCGATCTCCCCTGCCGGTATTCCCCCCAGAGATAGCGATCTGACCAGTATGTTTCGAAGACGGAACGTCCCATGAAGCCGATCTGACCGCCGTGCGTATGGCCTGCCAAGGTCAGCGAAATCCCCTGCGAGGCGGCATAATCGAAGGCATCCGGCCGATGGCTCATCAGCACTTTGAACCCGGAATTGGTCGTTTTCCCCAGCGTATCATCGATCGTTCGCTGGAAGAACTCGGTCTCTTTGGCTCCCATGCGACGAGGATCGTCGATCCCCCCTATGAAGATCGGGGTCGAACCGACGGTCAGGTTGGTCCCGTCATTGACGAATAGCGGCACCGCCGACCGGTCGAAGATCTGCCGGACCTGTTCCACTCCTCTGAAATACTCATGATTTCCGAGGGTAGCGAACTGACCATCCGGGGCTTTAAACTGCTCGATAAGCTTCAGCGCATCCGGGAGTTGGTGCAGATCATCGGCTACATCGCCAGTCACGAGGACCAGATTAGGTTTGAGTTCGTGCGCTTGCTCCAGGACATCACTCAGGTCATCAAGCGTCGTGTAATGCCGCAGATGAGTGTCGGACAGATGCAATATCCGGTAACCGTCGAGGTCAGCCGGCAAATTGTCTATGGCGATAGGCTTGAGATCGACATTGATCGACCCAAACGACCGGGTGAATCCGGCTCCCGCCGACGCGACAGCCGTGAGCGGAATGGCCGCGGCGATCCCTTTGAGGATAATTCTGCGATTGGAATCGACCGCGGTATCAGTCTTGCGATGTCTCACCAGGAAATCGATCCCGCGATTGATCAGGTGAAAAACACCCGAAATCGGAAGAGAAAGCAGAAGTGCTAATTGCAGAACAAAAGCCAGCGCGGTGATCACCATCCCGGGCCTGGCCAGCCAATCGTTCTGCCAATATTCCCCGAGTCCCCATAGCCCCATACCGAGTAATGTCGCGATTGGCAGAATGATCGATGTTCTGCGGATCCAGGGCTTGCGCCACCAGTCGCGATTAAACGCCCAGAGCAGGAATACCTGCAACAACCCTATGGAGAGGGTGACAATACTAACAAAGGTAATAAATCGCATCAGCGCGTACTTTGGTCCGTTTCTGTCTGGCCAGACGACCACCGAATATCATCATGATACGGTCGGATCGTCAGATAGTTAAGCCTTAAACACAGCTTTCGCGAGGTAGTTTCCGGAAGTTGCTGCGGCCAGAGAGGACGGAAATTTCGAGCCGCCGGCTGAAACCATTCCGCGTAGATTCTGTTAAATCCCAAAAGGAAATTTCCCAAAAAGTGGACAGTGCATTGGAAGAGACGACTGACATCGCCGGCGCTAGTTTGAATGAGCCAAAGCAAAGATCAGGCTGGCGGCGATACTGGAAGTTCCCAAAATCCTGGAAAGAAGTGAAGGCGCTTGGCTGGAAGTTTGTTCTGGCGTTCGTGCTTTTCTACCTGATCCGAGACAGCATCCTGTATATCCTGATCCCCTACCTGATATACAAGGGTGTCATCAATCCATAGAGCTGGGGCTGAGTGACGCCATAAAGGCGTCATGTTCTGATTTGATCCTGGCTCG
>JAMPYH010000163.1 GCA_023700785.1 Candidatus Zixiibacteriota bacterium | reverse complement strand
TGTTCGCTTTGCCGCGACCCATCTTAAAGTGCTGATACTCGACCACATAGAACGGCTGATCGTCAACTATGATCGGCAATCCCCGTCTAAAATCCGAAACCGTGTACATGCATCCTCCTGCAAAAGTGCGGCCAATATAACCAATCATCGCGATTCGCCAAGCGATTTCTGGCGTTAATCAGTGACTGGTGTGGAGGATGGAAGCTGTTATCGGAAGGTGAATTGTGACCGTTGTCCCATGTCCTGGAGCGGACTCGATAGTCAGACCGCCGCCGTGAAGGTCAACAATGCGAGATGCCAGCGGCAGCCCCAATCCAGTTCCGCTGGGGCGCGACGAGTAGAATGGAGTAAAGACTTTGTCGAGTCTGTCGGCAGGTATGCCGCATCCGTGATCCTGGATGCGGATCTCGGCGGTCCCTTTGTAAGTGGCCAGCCCGATCTCGATCCTCCCCTGCCGGCCATCGTAGGCGATGATACTGTTATCGATCAAATTGACCAGAACTTGCTTGAGCAGCAGCGGGTCCCCGTTGATCACGATGTCTTCTCCCCTCATCCCAATGGAGATATGCCGGCAATCGTCGCGGACCTCGTACCCCCGCAGTATCTCCGACAACATCTCGCGCAACGAGATCGTCTGCGGCTGGACCGAAAGCGGCCGCGCAAACGCGAGGAACTTGGAGACGAGATCCTCGGCCTCGCGCGTCTCCTTGAGCAGCGACTCGACCAACTCTGTTGGCTGATTCTCGCGCGTGAATCGGCGTTTGATCAGATTGCCAAAGCCCCCTATCGCGCCGACAGAGTTCCTGATCTGGTGTGCCAGACCAGCCGCCATTTCACCCAACGCCGCCAGACGATTTTTCTGCTCTATTTGCGCGCGAAGATCAGTCACCTCGGTCAGATCGTTCATTAGGATCGAGACCCCCAGCGACTGGTCCGCCGCGTCTCGGACGGTCGAAATCGCGACCCCCAGCACCAACTCGCGATCAGCCCCGGATCGATACGCGATCTCCCGGTAACCTGTCTGCCCGACCCCTTGCAGGGCGAGCTTGACCGCGCGCGAGATGTATGAATCGTCCAAAAAGAGCTCGGTGTAAAGCGTGCCCGACAGCTCTCCACCAAGTCCAAGTATCTCGAGCGCGGCCCCATTTATTGCCTTGACGCGACCGTCCAGATCGAGCGACACTATTCCGGATTCGATCGATGACAACAGGTACTCATTGTACTGTTCGAGCGAGTCCGCGCGACTCTGGATCGCCGCATTGAGCTGGACCAGTTCTGCTTCTTTGGCTTTCAGCTCCCGAATGACCCGCTTGAATTCCTCCACCACCGAGTCGGCCTCATGATTGATCTCGCCGACATCATGACCCGCCAATGCGGCCGCGGCTTTGATTCGCCGGAACGGCCTGAAAATGAACCGGGAGAGCGTTAGATAACCGATCGCCGCGAGCAGTGTCACTCCGGCGCCGACCCAGAGAATTATCTGATTCCCAGCCTGCAAAAACGCGAGGTCCGGGTTCCTGGTCGCGACAATCGCCAGTATTCGCTCCTGGCCAAACGGCACGGGCGCGACCATAAAGAACTGGTTCTCATCCCCCCGTGTCAGCCTGTTGGGTTCCGCTCGAAGCAGCCTGTCCACAATGTCTGGAGCCTGCGATGCCGGCATTTGAGCGAGTATCTCGCCCAGCCAGAAAGCGCGTGACTGCGGATCATTTGCGGCGGGCTCCGACGGCACCAACTGCAGCCCGCTCAACCGATGCTGTCGCATCAGATCACGTTTCAGTTCGATGGGGAGTGATCTTGATTCATACTCTTGAAGCACTCGGGTCACCACGACAACGGCTGAGCGCAGTTGTTCTGTCGTCTCATCCTGCAGTTTGACGCGTGCCTTAAAGAGTACGAAATTGGACGCCAGGCTGAGCAGGAGCAGCACCAGCACGATGCTCAATAGACCGAGATGGACCTCTGATTCAAAACGATATTTGGATCTTCCCGAATGCATACTCCCTGTATCGGCAGAGAGAAGTTGAGAGAAAGGAGGGGCTAATTCAGTCCCAGAATATTGTGCAGATAGTACGCAATTATCTGGTCGCCATAGAGTATTGTCATCACCGCGGCCAGGGCCAGGAAGGGGCCGAACGGGATGACCCTCTCCTCCCTCAGTTTCGCGGAGAACGCCATCACCGCGACCGAAACAACCAGACCGATCACCGCCGACGACAGGAAGATCAGAAGTACCTTCTGCCATCCAAGGAACGCCCCGAGCATACCGGCCAATTTGATATCCCCGCCCCCCATCGATTCTTTCTTGAACAGCAGGTCCCCGAGCATGGCGATCAAATAGAGCGCTCCTCCGCCCACCAGCAAGCCGACACCGGCGGAGAGGATCGTGATCCCGCCCGGTAGCAACGCCACCAGCAGGCCAAGTACCATACCGGAGTAAGTTAGCAGGTCGGGGATGATCTGGAAATCGAGATCGACAAAAAAGACCACCAGCAGGACAGTACCGAGATAGCAGAAGACCATAAAGTCAAGCGTCAGCCCGAATTGCCAGAGGAAGTAGAGATAGAGCAGCGCGTTGACTGATTCAACCAGTGGATAGCGCCACGAGATCGGCTCCTTGCAGAATCCGCATTTGCCGCGCAAAACAAGAAAACTGATCAACGGGATATTGTGATACCAGCGGAGCATGGTTCCGCATTTAGGGCAGACTGAGCGGCTGACTACCACGTTCTTTTCACGCGGTAGCCGATAAATCAGGACATTGGCGAACGAGCCGATCGCCAGGCCGAGCAGGCCAACGAAAAGGTAAAGGTATCCGTCCATCCCCTATGTTATCGGCAGAATCAGGGCTATCTAAACTCGCCAAGACGGGCCATCACCAGCGCCACCGCGACCGGACCCGCAGTCTCGGTCCGAAGGATCCTCTTCCCCAGACCGACCGACTGATATCCCTTCTCTTTGGCCGCGGCTGTTTCAGTCACCGAAAAGCCGGACTCAGGACCAACGAGCAGAGTAATACGAGTGATCGACTCAGGAAACGAAATGGCCTCAAGCGGCCGGCTCGAAGTATCGGGATGAAAGATCAGCTTGATAGCATCGTCATCTGTTTCCGCCAGAAACTGGCGCAGGCTCAATGGCAGAGCAACCATCGGTCGATACGAGCGGCGGCTCTGTTTCATTGCCGCCAGCGCGACCTTTTCCAATCTCTCGGACTTGCTCTTCGACCGTCTGGGGTCATCCAATTTGATCTTTGATCTCTCGGTCAGCAACGGCACAAACCGACTCACTCCGAGCTGCGTCCCCTTATCCACCACCTCATCAAACTTGTAGCCGACTGACATCCCCGCCGCGAGGGTCAACCGAACCGAAGGCTCCCCGAAGTTCCTCAGTCGCGTATCAACGACGACCTCAGCGTGTTTTTTGTCGGCCAGGCGAAACTCTCCCCGGCAGCCGTTCCCCAAACCGTCAACAACGATAGCCAATTCGCCGGAGCGCAAGCGAAGGACATCCGCCGCATGGTGAGTCTCTAACGACGACAGAGGAATGACATCTTTGGAAAGCTGTTCAGGAGGAGCGAAAAAGACCGGCGGTTCCACAGCTACTGTCTGTCAACCACGTAGGTCAGCCACTTGTTATCGATCACTATCTCAAATCGAAGCTGTCCCAGATCGATGAGCGCCTGCGTCGTTTCCGCTTCATCCTGGGTCAATAAGCCCGACAGCACCAGCCTGCCGCCAGGCGCTGTGAGCGATACGAGTCGCTTGAGCATTGGCAGGATCGTGCTCTTGATAATATTCGCGCAGACAAAGTCATACGGCCGGTCATGTTCCGCCCTCTCGATCGAGCCAAACAGGATCTCATGCGGAGCGCTGATCTGGTTTATCGCGAAGTTCTCGCGCGCGTTATTCACGGCTGCCACATCGTAATCGATCGCTTTTATCCGCGATGCTCCCATCTGCGCGGCAAGGATTGACAGGATCCCCGAGCCGGTGCCGACATCCAGGAAGGTCATTCCCGAACGGAACTGCCTGCGAATGACCGCAAGACAACTTCGAGTCGTCTCATGTGTGCCGGTGCCAAACGCCATTTTGGGCTCGATCATGATATCGAACCTGGTCTCCGGTTGGCGATCATGCCAGTGCGGGCGCACCACAATGTCTTCCGCGATCCTTACCGGCTGGATCGAGCGCTTGTATTCTTCGACCCACTCAACATTTTTGATCGTTTTTTCCTGAACCACAGGCGGCGCCTGGTTGAGCGACCCAAACACATCCGAGAGATACAGCGGCAGTCCCGTGCGAAACACAGACTCCTTGTCGGGCGTCACATAGAACGTGATCGCCGTCACCGTCGATTCGTCTTCTTCTTCGAGCACCAGACCGGAAGTTATGTTATCAATGATATAGTTGCAGACCGCGTCGGCCATCTCTCGCGAGACGGACAGTTTTGCCTCGATGTAATTCTCAGGAATAGTCCCAGCCACGCCTATACTCCCAGTGTCGAGCGAAGTTTCTCAAAAAACGACTTGTCAGCCCTGGGCGGGCTGAACGACTCCGAATCGGCCAGCCGTTGAAGGACTTTCTTGTCATCAGACGACAATTTGGTCGGCACCCAAACGGTCACCTGAACGAGTTGATCTCCTTTGCCGCTGTGATGCAGTCTCGGGATCCCCTTCCCTTTCAATTTGAGCACTTTCCCCGACTGGGTTCCCGCCGGGATAGCGAGCGTCTCAAAACCGCTGATCGTTGGGACCGACACTTCGCCGCCCAACGCCGCGGTGGTGAACGAGATCGGCAACTCGTAGATCACATTATCCCCGTGGCGGGTGAAATGCTCGTGCTCTTTCTCTTCGAAGACCACGATAAGATCACCGGCCTCACCCCCGTGCGGACCAGCGTTCCCCATGTTATCGATCGACATATAATTGCCGGTCGTAACCCCCGGAGGAACCTTTACCTTCACATTGGAGGTTCCCCTCACGCGACCATCTCCTGAGCAGGATTTGCACGGATCCGAGATTATCTCGCCGGTTCCGCGACAGACATTGCAGGTGGAGACCTGTTGGATGGTACCCAGAAAGGTCCGCTGCACCGTGCGCACTTGCCCGATACCCTTGCATTGAGGGCACTGTTTTTTCGAAGATCCAGCCGCTACGCCTGAACCGGCGCAGACATCACACCGCAGCATCCGATTGACCTTGATCGTCCGCTCTACACCGGTCGCGACTTCCTCAAGGGTTAGCGCAAACTTGACTCGAAGATCCTCTCCCTGATTTGATCGTCGCCCCCGACCACCGCGACCGGTCGGATCAAAAAAGTCATCAAACATCGACCCGCCAAAATCCCGCATAAAAGCACGCAGTGCGTCGGAGAGATCGAATCCCTGAAAGCCGCCGCCATACTGGTAGCCGGATCCCTGAACGCCGGCATGACCATATTGGTCGTACATCCGTCGTTTCTCAGCATCCTTGAGCACTTCGTACGCTTCAGTCGCTTCCTTGAACTTCTCTTCCGCGCCGGCATCTCCCTGATTTCTATCAGGGTGAAACTGCATCGCTTTCTTCCGATAGGCCGACTTGATCGTCGCTTCATCCGCCGATCGATCGACCTCGAGGATCTCGTAGTAGTCGCGCTTGGCCGTCATCGCTATTTGTTTTTATCCTCGTCAACGACCTCAAAATCGGCGTCCACCGCGCCTTCTTTCTTGCCGCCGGTCTGCGCGCCAGGGTCGGCCTGCCCACTGTCAGCGCCCGAAGGGGGCGCCTGCTGCTGCTGAGCTTGACGATACATCTCCTCGGCGAGCTTGTGCGACGCCTGCATCAGTTTTTCCTTCGCCGACGAGATCGCCGCGAGATCTTCTCCGCCCATGGCCGACCGGAGAGCGGTGATCGCGTCTTCAATATTCTTTTTTTCTTCGCCGCTCACTTTGTCGCCATGGTCGCGCAGCGTCTTCTCGGTGCTGTACACCAGCGCATCCGCCTCATTGCGCGCCTGAATAAGATCGCTCTTGCGCTTATCTTCTTCCCCGTACGTCTGCGCATCGTCAACCATCCGCTTGATCTCCGCCTCGGAAAGGCCGGACGATGCTTCGATCCGGATCGACTGCTCCTTTCCGGTCGCCATGTCCTTGGCGCTCACATGTACGATGCCGTTGGCGTCGATATTGAATGTGACTTCGATCTGCGGGACGCCTCGCGGCGCGGCTGGCAGGCCAACCAGGTCAAACTTGCCGAGCAGTCGATTATCAGACGCCATTTTTCGTTCGCCCTGAAGAACCACGATCGAGACCGCCGGCTGATTGTCCGCGGCGGTCGAAAAGATCTGTGATTTTTTGGTCGGGATGGTCGTGTTACGCTCGATCAACGGTGTCATTACGCCACCCAGAGTC
>JAMPYH010000162.1 GCA_023700785.1 Candidatus Zixiibacteriota bacterium | reverse complement strand
GGTCTGAAAGTAAACCACCCTCAAACCAGACAAACGTCTTTACCGGAGATGCGATGAAAATGCGAGAGCAGGTAAGTGCGTCATTAAAGGAAATCCATTCCGGCCGCCCATGGCATGGCCCGTCGCTGAGAGCTATCCTCAAAGGGATATCGCCTGAGGACGCGTCAAAACGGATCGGCGAAGCTCACACTATCTGGGAACTGGTGTCGCACATGAGCGGATGGATGGACGTGGTGGTCCACAGACTCCAGGGGGAGATAGTCCATGAGCCGGCCGATGGAGATTATCCGCCGATGCCCGAACCGACTGACGCCAACTGGCGCGCTACTGTTCGCCGCTACGACAGCGCGCTGAAGAAACTCCAGAAGGCGATCGCGCAGGTCAAGCCGATCGACTGGAACCGGAAAAAGCCGGGAAGGCGGTACAGTTACGGCGAGATGATCCATGGCGCCCTCTGGCACAACCTTTACCATACCGGTCAGATCGGCCTGCTGAAGCGTGCGTTGCGGTCTAAATAGTCTCACCTGAAGTGCACCGGATTGTCATTTGCGGGTGTTGGCTGTCTCCCATAATGAGGTAGCCGCCACCCGCTAATTCGTTATTCTTCATACAGGTAAGGGGGAACCGACTTTTCTCTCCCATTTGGCCCAGCGCTTGCACTGATCCGTCCCTGTGAATAACGTAGTCATCAGACGGAGAGCCCCCATGACCCGCACCATCATCCTTTCGGTCTTCCTGCTGTCGCTGACGGTTTTTATCGTCTCGGCCGGCTGCGACAAGGAACGCGTCGTCAATTCCAAAGAATATATCCGTGAGACCGAGTATGTTGAACTCCCGCCTGATACTATCTTTGTTATCGATACGGTTTTCAGTTCCGACTCAGTAGTGATCCGGGATACCGACACGGTTCGGATCCATGACACCGTACGGGTGACCACGGTCATATATGATACCGTCGTGACCGTCCATAACAACTTTGACACCGTCTTTGTGACCGTGACCGATACCGTGGTTCGAACGCAGTGTCTGCCGAACGAACTTTCGGCGATCGCCGCCATGCAGAGCCAGACCGACCCGATGGTCTTTGACTTCATCCTCGCGGAACTTGGCCTCAACGGCGGCTGGGTCTTCTACCAGACTAACAGCCAGATGGAAGTAATGCCGGTGACCGATACCAGTTGGGATATTTACAGCTATGTCGATTACTGGGCCGCCGACTGGTCCGGCTATTACCCGCTCGAGATATACTGGCGGCTGACCTACACATCAGGCGATCCGTCGAACCCCAACAATTGGCAGATGACGGACCCGCCGACCGCGGCGAGCGGCCACCGGCCCGGAATCGGAACCATGAACAGACCAGCTGTAGTGAGACCACTCGAATAGACCCTACCCCTCCAGATAGCCTGGCGCACGGTGAAACGCGCTCGGTCGATCAATGAGCCGGTGATTGAGAACTCACCGGCTCATTTTTTTCCGCAGCTTCACTTGCGCCACACTCATCTTCTCCCCTATTTGTGCGAAACGAAGTTTGTAAACTGATGGAAAATGACAGTCATGGGAAGTTTTGAACTGCAAACTCGCGACGGGCTCACCACGGTCACGATGAATCGCGGCAAAGTGAACGCGATCAACGAATCGTTTGTGGCCGAAGGGCTGGCCATCTTTGAGCAGCTACGGCATGACCCGCAAACCAAAGCGGTAATCTTGATTGGCCAGGGGAAGTTTTTTTCCTTTGGGCTCGATATCCCCGAGCTGTATGGCCTGTCGCCTGAGGCGATGACCGCGTTCATACGCAAGTTCTGCCGGCTCTATCATGATATTTTTATTTTCCCGAAACCGATCATTGGCGCGGTCAACGGCCACGCCATCGCCGGCGGCTGTATTCTGGCATTAGCGTGCGAGAGGCGGATCATGACCGATGGTTCCGGGAAGATCGCGCTCAATGAAGTGACCTTCGGCGCGTCGCTGTTTGCCGGAGCGGTAGCGATGCTCCGGTACGCGGTCGGAAATATGAACGCGGAAAAGATCCTGTTGACCGGTTCCATGTTCTCCGCGACTGAAGCGCTCTCGATGGGCTTCGCCGAGCGATTGGCGCCGGAAGCCGAGCTTCTCGGCCAGGCAACAGAGCTTGCGAGATCGCTCGCGGTCAATGCTGGAGCAAATTACGCCAGCCTCAAACGACTCGCGCGCGGACCGGTCGTGGAGAGTTATCGGAAGCTTGAGGATCAGTCGATCCGGGAATGGATCGATATCTGGTACTCCCCCGGGGCCCGGGAAAAGACCAGGTCAATTCAGATCAGGTAGAGCCGGTCGTTGATATTTCCGTTCGAACAACCCAATTGTCAGATAGAGCGCGACCGCCGAGCCGACTGAAAAAAGATACGGCGCGTCAAGCATCAGCACGTTTTCCGCCAGAAGCAGTCCGCCGACCCCCCCGACAAGCGCCGCCAGCGCCGCGACACGGCCGCCATATCCGGTAAACAATCCAAACAGTGTGACCACCAACAAGCCGGCCGAGCCGAAACTCGACGCGGTCTCCACCAGGTCGCGGATCCCCTCGGATGAGATCGCCATCACAAACGCGATCACGCCTGAGCCAAGCACAGAGACGCGCGCGAGCACTGTTTTCATCCGTTCCTCTTTCAGGCGAAAGAGTGGACCGAGAATATTATGCGACGCCAACGCTCCGGACGCCAGCAGCGCGGAATCGACCGTCGAAAGGATGGCCGATACTACCGCGCCGGCAAAAACGATATAGAGTATTCCCGGGAGATGAAGTCTCGCTATTGTCGCCAGGAACTGTTCATGGTCGATACCGGCTTCGACCAGATGCGGCCCCAATAACCCGATCAGAAGCGGAAGGGAGCCAAGTAAGAGATACATGGCGGTTGCGGCAAGAGTCGCTCTGCGCGCGATAGTGATTGTGCGGCTTGAGACAATTCGCGCCACCAGTTCCTGACTGACCAGCGATCCAAGGATCGGGATCATCCAGGTATCGATCTGTGCCCAGAGCGAATCATCGGGAGTTAATAGCGACATCCTCTCCCGGTCGATCAGCGCGACCGCCTGCGAGATCCCTCCAAGGTGTACGACCGTGACCACCGCCAGGAGCGCCAGCCCGAGGATCAGCAGTATCCCCTGCACCAGATCAGTGACAATATCCGCGCGCAGACCGCCGATCACGGTGTACGCGGTCACCACCACCGCGGCCGCTGTCATGCCGGCGACGACGGTCAACTCTGATGACGCCGAGATGATCTGGCCGAACGCTCGGATCTGCGCCGCGGCCCAGAAAAGTGATGTTGGGATCATGATGATCGCCGCGGTCTGTTCCACGACCTTGCCGTAACGCTCGCGGTAGAGGTCGGCCAAAGTCGTAATGCGATGCTTGTAGATCCGCATCACCAGCAGCAGACCCATCAACAGCAGGCAGATGGTATAGCCGAACGGGTCTATCCGCGCGCCCGAGAGGCCGGAATTGAAGACTTCGCCTGCCGATCCGACACAGGTCTCCGCGCCGAACCAGGTGGCGAAGATCGAGAAAGTCGCCATCGCGAAGCCGACATTCCGCCCCGCCAGGAAATAATCATCTTCGCTCGCCTGCTTCCGAAAGAGCAGCGCGCCGATGGCGAATTGCGCCACGATATAGATAAAGATGCCGATCAGTTCAACGGTCATGTCGTGTGATACATGCTCCCGGAGTTTCGCGGAAAGTAGTCCAGACTCAACGGGAAATCAAGGAAGGATAGGGCTGGCGGATTTTTCGCCTCCCCCTGCGCTTGTCGCGCCAGAAGGTGTATAATAGCCATATCCTCTCCACAATCTGTGGTTGGAGGAGATAAATGTCCTGAGGAGGATGACTTTCCGGCCGGAGCGATATTGCCATAAGAAGATGCTAAACAGCCGCTTATGGCAATGGGGCGATTCCGCGACGCGGATTCTGCATCTGAAACCAAACGCCCGGTTTGGATGTTTCAGCCGGAAGATTCGTCAGATTCAAAATTCTGGAGTTTATGCATATTCGCATTTGTTCTCGTTTGACGCTGGTAGTTCTGCTGGTCTCGCTGGTCGTGTCGGACACGTTCGCCGCGCCGATCCGAGTCGGTCATGTTGAAGCCGAGTTGATCTCCTCCGCGCGAACTATCGCGCCGGGTGAACCGTTCACGGTAGGTCTTCGACTCAAGCTCGACGATCATTGGCATGTCTATTGGCGGAATCCCGGCGACGCCGGCCTGCCGCCATCGGTGAAGTGGGATATTCCCGAAGGGTTCATTGCCGGTCCAATTCAATGGCCGATACCCGAGAGGATCCTGACCCCGCCGCTCGCTTCGTACGCGTACAGTCACGAAGTGATTCTGCCGATGCAGATCAACCCACCAGCCGGTTTGAGCGCGGGGGCTACTGTTACGCTCCAGGGGAAAGCGTCTTGGCTGGTCTGCAAGGAAGAATGCGTCCCCGGCCAGGCCGATCTCCAATTAACTTTACAAGTAGCCGAGCGCTCCGAAGTCGATCCCGCCCGGGCCGAATCGTTCGCGTCAATCGCCTATCCGATCAAGGCGGATTTCGCCATCGATGTCGCGCATACCGCTAAGCAATTCAAACTCACCTTTGCCCAGCCTCCCGGTCTTTTAGATAGTACGCCGGTCGAGTTTTTCGCCGCGGTCAAGGGAACAATCGATCATTTTGCCGAACAAAAGCTCACCAGTCATGGAAGTAGCCGTACGCTAACCGTGCGTGCTTCGGAGTACCTGCTTGAACAACCGGACTCGCTTTCGGGCTTGCTGAAGATCGGCTCCGAAAATGACGCGAGACTGTACGAGTTCTCAGCGGTCGTCACCGATGGCTCTGCTGTCGCCGCGACGTCTGCGCCATCGACCGGATTTTGGCGGGCCATCCTCTTTGCGTTCATAGGCGGGTTGATCCTGAATCTGATGCCGTGCGTTCTGCCGGTGCTGTCGCTGAAGATCCTCGGCTTTGTCAACCATGCCAACGCGGAACATACCCGGCCGATCACGCACGGCGCGATCTTCACCGCCGGAGTACTGATTTCATTCTGGCTATTGGCCGGTGCCCTGCTTTTTCTCAAGGCCGGCGGCGAACAACTGGGCTGGGGCTTCCAACTACAATCGCCTACGTTTCTGGTGGTAATCACGTCGTTCATTTTTCTTTTTGGCCTCAATCTGCTCGGCGTTTTTGAGATCGGCGCGACATTCGCGTCGGCCTCGTCGGTGGCGAGCGGCAAAACCGGCTTGGCCGGATCATTTCTCAACGGCGTCACCGCGACTGTAGTCGCCACTCCCTGCACCGCGCCGTTCATGGGCTCCGCGCTGGGTTATTCTCTCGCGCAACCTGCCTGGATCGCGTTGTTGATCTTCACCGCGATCGCGCTTGGCATGGCCGCGCCGTATATGCTGTTATCGGCTTATCCGCGGCTGCTGAAGTTTGTGCCGAAACCGGGCCGCTGGATGGAAACACTGAAGCATTTCCTCGGCTTTGTCCTGCTGGCGACCGTGCTCTGGCTTCTCTGGGTGATGTCGATCCAGATCGGGACCACCGGTCTGATCTTCGCTCTCGCCGCGCTCCTGCTGCTCGGCTTGGCCGCATGGGTCAAGGGACGATGGGATACGCTGACCGCGTCTGGTCGCACCAGGTCGCTTGCTCGAGTGGGCACGATCGGCCTGGTAGTATTGGCGCTCGTGGTTGGCATCGGTGGGGCGCAATTCGGCGCACCAACGACGCCAAGTCCGTCAACAACCTCATCTGGTATCACCTGGGAGCCGTTCACGCCTGAGAGAGTCGAAGAATTGCGCATTGCCGGCACACCTGTGTTTATAGACTTCACTGCCGCCTGGTGTCTCAGTTGCCAGGTAAATGAGAAAGTCGCGTTTAGTTCCACCGAAGTTCAGCGACGCTTCAGTGATCTTGGAATAGTCGCGCTCAAAGCTGATTGGACCGCGCGCGATCAGACGATCGCCGCCGCCCTCGCGCGCTTTGGAAGAAACTCGGTCCCGCTCTATGTGCTCTATCACAACGGCGCCGCGGAACCGATGCTGCTTCCCGAGATCCTCACCCCCGGAATCGTTTTAGAGGCTTTGCAACAAATAAACAACCAGCCTGGCACACGCTCATCATCCAGGCAGGTGACCACTCGTGATGAGCGCCACAAGAAGGAGTCCGCATGAAGAAGTATCTCTTGATCGCTTTGGGAGTCGTATTGATCGGCAGCTGGGTCAGCGCCGATGACGCCGCCAAGACCGAGGCGCCGAAGGTCGCCGCGGTGGTTGACCAGCCTGCCCCGTATTTTACCCTGACCGATGTTGCCGTTAAGACTGTCTCCCTCTCCGATTGCAAGGGGAAATTCGTCGTGCTGGAATGGGTCAATTTT